>JAFCZV010000069.1 GCA_019314155.1 Deltaproteobacteria bacterium | reverse complement strand
ACCATGATCTATGTAACCCATGATCAGGAAGAAGCCCTTGCACTTGCTGATAGAGTTGTCATCATGAGAGATGGTGAATTCAGGCAAATCGGTTCTCCGTTTGAAATATATAAAGAGCCAAAAACAAGTTTTATTGCTGAATTTGTGGGGACATCCAATTTTATTACAGGCGCAAAAAAGAATGGAAAAATAAAATTCGGACAACTGGAATTCATGGTAGCGGACATCACAGATGTTGAAGAGGAAACGGTATATCTCGCCATTCGACCTGAAAATATTGAGATCGTGGATGTTACCATCTCTTCTGAAAATTGTGTGCCTTCAAATGTTGTTGATGTTGATGCGGAGGTTATTAATTTCCTTGGTGCTATTGTGAGAATTACCTTTTTCCTTGAGGGAGAAGAAATGTTTGTTGACTTACCCGAAAAAGAGTTTGAGAAAATACATTTGAAAAGAAAAGATAAAATGACACTTTATTTTCCACCCGATGCTTTCCATATTTATACCGAACTGTTCAAAAGGTTGATTTAGTTTCAGACCAATGGAATGAGCAAACCACACCTTAATGCGTAATCATATTTAAAAAAATATGTGTACTTGGGATAAATGAATACCACTTCAAAAGAATATGCCGTGCCGGTAGAATATGGTATTTCATCTGCAAGGATGGAGATTGACAAATTCATTGTTCCGGCCGTAACCATTTTCATTGCGTTGCTGCTTTTCTTTTTTATGCTTTTCCCCCTCTGGTCCATCCTTAAATTGAGTTTTTTCAAAGGCGGACAGTTTGGCATTGCAAACTTCACGCTTGCAAATTTTCAAAAATATTTTACCACCTCATACACCTTAAATGCCCTCTGGCATAGCCTTTATGTATCTGTAGTCACCACGATCATCGTAACTGTTGTAGTTTTCTTTTTTGCCTATGCAATGACCCGGACAACAATCTCAGGAAAAACCTTTTTCAGAAATGTCATCATGATGCCCTTGGTGGCCCCGTCCATTATTCAGGCTTTGGCTCTTATTTATCTTTTAGGCAGGAACGGATTAATTACGGCACATCTCCTTCAGACAGACTGGAATATTTACGGTGCCACCGGGATTATTGTTTCGGAAGTTCTGTATTGCCTGCCCCATGCAACCGGGATTATTGTTTCGGAAGTTCTGTATTGCCTGCCCCATGCATTTGTTATTTTATTTACTACACTTTCGGCTGTTGACATCCGACTGGATGAAGCAGCAGAGAGTTTAGGGGCTACGCCGTTCAAGGTGTTTACCAGAATTACCCTTCCTTCTGCAAAATACGGCATTCTCAGCTCTGCTGCTTTGACATTTAATCTGACGATTACAGATTTTGGAAATCCTGTTGTGATCGGTGCAAACTATAATGTTCTGGCCACCGAGATTTATGCTCAGGTAACCAATCTGTACAGATTTGACCTGGGCGCCACCATCAGCATCATTCTCCTGGTTCCTTCTATGATGGCATTTATTTTTAATTATTATATTTCCAGAAAAACGTTTGCCATGATCAGCGGTGCTGCGAAACCTGTAATTCCCCCTTCAAGGTCATTGAAAAAGATATCATACACCATTTACTGCAGCCTTGTCTCCTTTTCGATTATTATTATATTTGCAACGGTAGTTATCGGTTCTTTTGTAAAAGTATGGCCTTATGACTGGACGCTGACGCTTGCACATTACAGTTTTCCATCCATTGGCGGATATTCCGCCCTGTGGACAAGTGTATGGATTTCTCTAATTGTCGGTTTCGGGGGATCATTTATCACCCTGGTTGCCGGGTATGTCATGGAAACACGCAAACCTTTCTTCAAACAATTCATCTATCTTTTATCTGTGATGCCCGCAGCAATTCCAGGTCTGGTGATGGGACTTGGATATATACTTGCCTTTAATAAGCCCTATTATTTTTTCTATGGAACACCCTGGATCATTGTCATCAATATCATCATATGTAATTTTACCCTGGGCATATTATCGAGTATTTCCAATTTGAGAAACATTGATCCATCAATAGAGGAAGCATCAATAAGTCTTGGGGGAGACACGATTAAAACATTTTTTCAAATAATTTTTCCGCTTTCACGCGTCGCATTTTTTCAAAACTTTGTTTATTTTTTCATGCGATCAATGACCACAATCAGTGCGGTTATTTTTCTTGTTTCTGCTACGGTTCACCTTGCGGCCATAGAAATAATAATGCTCGATAACGACGGCTGGACTGCAAGTGCCAATGCCATGTGCACCTGTATTATTGTAATTGTCCTGATAATGCTTGGTATTTTACAAATAGTTTCAAAAAAGACAGGCAGACGCCAGGAAGGGCTGGTCTCGGCAATTTAAGAAATCTTGTCCCATTCAAACAATCTGATCCTGTGACCGATTTTTTAACCATGCCAAGTTAATTCAAATGGTGAAAAGAGGATATATTGAAAATCGTTGATCCGTCAAATCCCATTCCCAAATACCTTCAAATAAGTGCCTGGCTCAAAGAGCTCATTCAGACGGGGCGATATAAAGAGGGAGAAAGACTTCCGTCTGAGATTGAACTTTCAAAGATATGTGAAGTCAACAGAAATACATTAAGACAGGCGATTTCAGAATTAACTGCAGAAGGGTTATTGAGAAAAGAAAAAGGGAAGGGGACTTTTGTATTGCTGTCCAAACCCGTGGCGCTTAAGCATAAGCTTGAGCGTATATCCAGTTTCAGAGACGATTTGAGCGAAGTCGGCTTTAAGGAAAATACCATACTTCTGAAAAAGGGGATTGAAGATGCGCCGGACCATGTGGCAAAAACCCTGATTCTGGGCACAGACACCCAAGTTGTAGCAGTTCGCCGCCTGAGGAAAGGGGACGATATGCCTTTAATATATGAAGAGAGCTATCTTCCGGGCAAAATGTTTAAAGGTATCTTGGATATGGATCTTACCGGTTCAATGTACAAGATTCTTTCCGAAAGATTTTCGACCGCACTGGCCCGTTGCGAACAGTCCATAAAAGCGGTGAATTTGAAGGGGCCGATAGCAAAACTGTTCAATCTTCCTAAGAATTCCGCCGGTTTATACATGGAGAGCATTACCTATAATGAAAATAATATCCCCGTAGAAGTTCTCTGTTCCTACTACAGGGGAGATAAATACGTATTTGAAGTCGAACTGGGACGGTACCATATAAAAAATTCATTTAATGCTGATTAGGCTTGCATTTTTTTGGGCTCCGCTGTATACACATCTATAACAAAATAAAATCGTTTCATGACTTTTAATAACACTGGACAAGGCAGGTATCTTATCGCCTTGATGTAAACGGCATGACCGGAAATTGAGTTGATAAACAAAAAAATATAAGGAGGAGATCATGCAAGTAGGCGTTCTAAAAGAGATAAAGAGAAAAGAATACAGGGTCGCCATGACCCCTGCGGGCGTTGAACAGATGCTGGAACATGGTCATACAGTCTTGGTAGAAACCGGCGCCGGCGATGGCTCCGCCTTTTCCGATGAAGATTATATCGAGGCGGGTGCGATAATCTCTAATACCCCGGAAGAGATTTATCAGAAATGCGAGATGATCATGAAGGTCAAAGAACCGCTTTCCGTTGAATATCCAATGATACGAAAAGATCAGGTTTTGTTTACCTATTTTCATTTTGCTGCATCGCTGGAACTGACCAGAGCGATTATCGATTCGGGTTCTATTGCTGTGGCCTACGAAACGGTGGAACGGGAGAACGGCTCCCTACCCCTTCTTACCCCCATGAGCGAGGTCGCCGGAAGACTGGCCGTCCAGCAGGGGGCCAAATATCTGGAAAAGACGTTTGGCGGCAGCGGCGTTCTCCTCAGTGGCGTGCCGGGTGTAGACCCGGGTACCGTACTGGTTATCGGTGGTGGTATCGTTGGGACCAACGCCGCCAAAATAGCCTGCGGCTTTGGCGCTAAGGTGTACCTTCTGGATAATAATATCGAACGGCTTCGTTACTTGAGTGATGTCATGCCCAAAAACTGTTTCCCACTCATGTCGAGCCAGACGACCATCAGAAGACTTTTAAAAGAAGCCGACCTTGTTGTGGGCGCTGTTCTTATAACCGGTGCCGTGGCCCCCAAATTGATTTCACGCGACATGTTAAAGTTAATGAAAAAGGGTTCGGTGATTGTCGATGTGGCCATCGATCAGGGCGGGTGTGTGGAGACGGCGAAACCCACAACACACGACGATCCCATATACGAGGTCGACGGAATTATCCACTACTGCGTTGCAAATATGCCCGGGGCGGTTTCATATACTTCGACAAAAGCGCTCACAAACGCCACATTGCCGTACGCCCTTGAAATTGCGGATAAGGGATACGAAAAAGCGGCCAAGGAGAACCCGGAGATTGCAAAAGGCATTAACATCATAAAAGGAAAAGTGACTTATAAAGGTGTGGCTGAAGCTTTTGGCCTGGAAAATGAGCCTCTGGATTCTGTGTTATAATTCAAGTTTCGCGCACCTTAAAAAACATTGTCTAATTGCTTGTTTTCTTCGTTAGCAGATGGTGCAAAACTTGAGTATGAATAGATGGATCGGGCCGACGTCGCTATAGCAGTCCATGGCTTGGGGCGGCTGAAAGCGACATCTTCGCTTTAGACACTTCAAATCTCAGTTGGGGCCCATCCATAAATGGCTCTTTTGCCCAATTTCGGCGTCAGGCTCAAGGTCCGGGATCTTCGTTGATCTTGAACAAAATTACCTGTTTATCCGGGACAGGGTTACGGGTGTTTTTAAACATAAGACATGACGAGTTCCAATTTCAGGAATTCATTATCCTATTTGAAAGGAGAAGAAAATGAAAGAATTAAAAGATTGGTTCGTACCTTGGCTGACAACCGCAAGGGAATACAATGTGAGCATCCTTGATAAGGCTTGGGCAAATCCAGATTGTGCCAGGCTGATGTTGAATGAAAACCCGATCCCGCCATCCGACAAAGTGGTCGAAGCGGTGGCTAAAGCTGTGAAAAACGGGCACCGATATCCAGACAGCATGCAAAGATTAAGAGCCAAAATAGGTAAAATGTATGATCTTGGTCCGGATAATGTCGCCCTTTGCAATGGGTCTTCGGAAATTATTGACGCCATGATGCGGATTTTCTTACAACCGGGGGACGAAATCATCCTGTCGACGCCGACGTTTGAATTATTTCCGCCCCGAGCGGAATTGTGCGCCGGAAAAGTGGTTCAGATTCCCTTACGGGAAGAGGACCTTCAGTATGATGTGGATGGAATGCTGAATGCAATAAATGAGAGAACCAAATTAATCTTGATTATCAATCCCAACAACCCGACCGGAATTTTCATTGATGATGCTGATCTTGAACGGTTTTGTGAAACAGGAATCCCCCTTTGTGTTGATGAGGCTTATCTTGACTACCACCCTGAATTTTCTTCAAAAGCACCTTTGATTAAAAAATATCCCCAGGTGTTTTTATCCGTAACTTTGTCAAAGGCACACGGCTTTGCCGGTATAAGGTTCGGCTATCTGCTGGGAACAGAAGAGATGGTTAATGCCTTCAACACAATGTTTTTACCCTGGAATGTAAATCTGATGTCAATGGCGGCCGCAGAAGCCATTTTGGATAATCCCGAAGAGATTAAAGCAAAGGTAGAGCATAACAACCGATGGATGGATATTTTTTATGCTGAACTTACAAAGTTTGGCCTTAAACCGTATGAGGCCCACGGAAATTATATGCTGGTTGATGCCACAATGACCGGAAAAACAACAGAGGAGATTCTCCAGGCTTCCATGGATATGGAAAAAGTTTTCCTCAAGAAAATCGGCGAAATACACGGTAAAACCGGATACTTTAGAGTAACGCCCGGTACAGATGAAGAGAATGAAAGATTTTTGAAATTTATCAGAAGCTATTTTAGCTAATCGGAAAGAGTCAATGCGTGACAGCGCACAGGTTGTTATAATCGGGGGAGGCATCATCGGATGCAGCACTGCGTACCATCTGACAAAAATGGGTTGGAAGGATGTCGTACTGGTTGAAAAAGGGGAACTGACCAGTGGTTCTACATGGCATGCAGCAGGTCTTGTAGGGCAGTTGCGCTCAGAACGGAATCTCACCCGTATGCTGCAATACAGTGTCAGCCTGTATGAACAGCTCGAAAAAGAGACCGGACTGAACACGGGTTGGAAGAGATGTGGCTGCCTGCATCTGGCCGGTACCAAAGAGCGGATGTATGAGTTGAAGATGGGCGTTACGATAGCCCGAAGCTTCGGGCTAGAGATGAATATTATTACACCCAATGAGGCCTATGATCTTTGTCCGATTATATCCCTGGACGACGTTATCGGGGCTGCCTTCATCCCATCAGACGGTCAGGCAGATCCAGCAGGAATTACCCAGGCTATGGCCAAAGGGGCCAGGAATCGTGGGGCAAATATTTACAGGAATACCCTTGTGACCGGTTTTGAATTTAACGGCAAACGATTGACAGCCGTTAAAACAGACAAGGGTGATATTCAATGCGAAATCGTGGTAAACTGCACCGGGATGTGGGGATATCAGGTTGGCCGGATGCTGGGGGTTAATATCCCTTTGGTTCCTTTTCAACATCAGTTCCTTGTAACGGATAGTATTAAAGGACTCCCTCCGGATATGCCGACCATGCGGGATAAGGACAATCTGCTCTATTATAAGAAAGAGGTCGATGGGATTGTCATGGGGGGCTATGAACCCAATGGAATACCATGGGCCGTCGATGGCGTTCCAAATGACTTTACTTCTCAGCTTTTAGAACCTGATTTTGATCATTTTCAGTCTCTTTCTGATCCTGCAATGAAAAGGACGCCATGCCTGAAAACCGCAGGGATTGTCAAACTGTTTAACGGGCCGGAGGCGTTCACGCCGGACGGGAATGCCATTATGGGGCCGGCTCCTGAACTGGATAATTGTTTTGTTGCCGTCGGTTTTAACGCATTTGGCATTGCTGCTGGTGGTGGTGCAGGCCGCATGATGGCGGAATGGATCATTGAAGGCGAGCCGAGCCTGGATATCTGGCCCCTCGATATTCGAAGGTTCGGGCCGCACCACAGAAACCGCAGCTTCAATGTGGAGAGAACCCGAGAAATTTACGGTAAGCATTATACCATCCACTGGCCTTATGAAGAACACGATTCCGCCCGTGGCATAAGGCGCAGTCCGCTGTATTCCCTCTTGAAGGAAAAAGGCGCAGTCTATGGTTCCAAATATGGATGGGAGCGTGCGAACTGGTTTGCTCCTGAAGGCATTGAACCCAAGGATGAATTGACATTCGAGGTGCCTAACTGGTTCGAACATGTAGGGAACGAGCACAGGGCGGCTCGGGAAAGCGTCATATTAATCGACCAATCGTCTTTCTGCAAGTTTGAAATAGAAGGACCCGAGGCATTTGAATTTTTAAACCGTCTGGCAGCCAATAACATTGATAAACCGGTTGGCAGCATCACCTATACCCAGTTATGTAACGCGCGCGGTACGATTGAATCTGATATTACGGTTACACGGCTTGCCGAAGATAAATTTTTCCTGGTCACCGGCACGGCCTTAGGGCTTCATGATGCCGAATGGATCAAGAAACACATGCCGAAAGACGGTTCGGTCGTTTTTAAAGATGTAACCTCCGCGCTTGCGGTAATTAATGTCATCGGCCCCAATTCCCGGAAACTTCTTGAAAAAGTTACCTGTGATGACATCGGTAATGAAGAATTCATGTTCGGCAAATGCAAAACGTTAAGCGTAGGATGCGCTTCTGTGACCGCACTTCGTGTAACTTATGTGGGAGAATTGGGCTACGAGCTTTATATTCCGATTGAATTTGCCTGCCACGTTTATGAAACTCTATGGGAAGCGGGTCAGGATCTTGACATTGTTAATGCGGGCTACCGAGCCATTAATTCACTTCATTTTGAGAAAGGCTACGGTTTATGGGGTGCCGAATTGACACCCGAATATACCCTTTTTGATGCGGGTCTAGGCTTTTATGTAGATCTTAACAAAGATGATTTTTTGGGTCGGGAGGCTCTGATTAACATTAAAGAAAAAAGACCTGTATGGAAGCTTTGCACCTTTACCATTGATACGGATCAGCCAATAATGATTCGCGGCAGCGAACCGATAATGCACAATGGCAAGGTGATCGGCATAACCACCAGCGGCGGTTACGGCTATACGGTCGGGAAAACGATTGTCTACAGCTACATTCCTTTTGAGGATGCAAAATACACCCAAGACTATGAGATAGAAGTATACATGGAGGTATATTCGATAACCCGTCACGAAAACCGTGCACTCTATGACCCGGAACGAAAGAAAATCTTGATGTAGATGACCCGCTTAAAAACCGTATCACCAGAAGACTTGCTGGACTTTTTGTTTCATGACGTCGGAATAATATACTAGGATAAGAGGAGAGGGAAAATGGCCATAGTAAATGCAAAAGATATGCTTATGCAAGCTACAGAGGAGAAATATGCAGTGGGTGCATTCAATTGCACCAATCTTATACAACTGGAAGCCGTTGTAGAGGCTGCGACAGAAAAAAATGCACCGCTAATTATTCAGGCGTCTGTAACCCCATCAAAATTTTTAGGGCCCAAAGTTCTCGGTGCAATTTACAGGACGTTAGCGGAATCGGCGCCCATACCCATCTGTTTACATCTGGATCATTGTAATGATGTCGAATTTTGTAAAACATGCGCGGATGCAGGTTATACAAACATTATGATCGATGCCTCGAAACAGGAATTTTCAGAAAATATAAGACAGACCAAAGAAGTGTGTGATTACTGCCACGGGATTGGGAGTGTCTCGGTGGAAGGAGAGCTTGGCACGGTATCCGGTATCGAAGACCAGGTCAAAGTCGCAGAAGACGAGGCCGCTCTATGTGATCCGGAGCAGGCTATGGAGTTTGTCGATAAGACAGGTATTGATGTTTTTGCGCCGGCAATTGGAACTGCACACGGCGTTTACAAGACAAAAAACCCAAAACTTGACTTTGACAGGCTGAAGAAAATTGCGGAGATGATAAATGGCAGCCAAGCAAGAGTTCCGCTTGTTATTCATGGGGGTACGGGTTTGCAGCCCGATGTCGTGACAAGGCTGGTATCTCTTGGCGGTTCAAAATTCAATGTGTCAACCGATTTGAAACATTGCCTGATTGATACGACCTATGATTATATTTCATCTCACAAAGATGAGTATAATCCGGGTAAGATTGACGCGTCTGTTAAGGAGGCTATCAAAGGTAGAATCAAGTATTGGATCGATTTGCTGGGGAGTGAAGGAAAAGCATAATAACTTCGCAGAATTGGCGCTCAGATTTGGTTCAGGTTTGGCTGATCCGAGAGAGCAAAACCACAGGAATAGCGAGCTATTTCGCGGATTTTGCGAGTGAGGTATCAGCCAAAAATGGGCTGAAGCTGAGATGTAAAAATGTGAAGTTATTTTTGCGCGAGCCCTAATATAAGGAGGGTTCAAAAATGCCGGAAATAAAAGCCATTTTTTTTGATCAGGACGGGGTAATCATCGATACGGAAAAAGATGGCCACAGAGTCGCCTTTAATGAAATGTTTAGGGAGTTTGGTTACGATTTTCAGTGGGATGTTGAAAAATATCATGAACTTCTTCAGATTTCCGGAGGAAAAGAACGGATGCGGCACTATTTCCGTGAAGAAGGCATTTTCCCCGGCCTTTCAGAGGAAGAAGAAACAGAGCTGTTATTAAAACTTCATAAAAGAAAAACGGAAATATTTATCAAACTTATAGAAAGCGGCAAACTTCCTTTAAGAACCGGTGTCAAAAGGTTGATGCATGAAGCGCTGGACAAAGGTCTTATTTTGGGCGTTTGTACCACAGCCAATGAACGATCCGCCAACGCTATTGCCCGAGGAATGCTCCACGACATAAAATTCAATTTCGTTCTTGCAGGGGATGTGGTCGGCAAGAAAAAACCTGATCCGGAAATTTATCTCCTTGCACTTGAAAAAACCGGTCTTACTCCGGAAACGTGTATCGTCATTGAAGATTCTAGAAATGGAGTTCTGGCTGCTGATAAAGCCGGAATGCATATTGTTGCCACCACTAACATTTATACGGAAAATGAGGATTTGAGTGAGGCTGATATTGTGGTTACAAGTCTGGGTGATCCTGATGGAGAAAAGGGAATACTCAAACAAGGAGATGAAAAGTTTCAATTTGATGGGGTTCTCAAGGTTGAACAATTGTTAAAATATTTTTCAGCCTGATCCAGATTGCGTTTGCCTTGCCTGCTTCTGTGAAGAACCAAGTGGTTAAGATCTGTCAAATCATGGATTTCAAAGTAACAAGTTCCAATCGATCGGCAGCGTCTTCACCCAGATCTGAAACCTCCACAATTGTATCTAGGCAGAGTTTTAAATGGATTTTATGACTGTAGTCTAAATCAGATGAGAAGATTTTTTTGGTGATGTCCCATTCTATCTGATCCACTTTTGATTCTAAAAGGCCTATATCCCTTGAATGCTGTCGAGAGACTTCAATAGGACATAGTCCCTTAAGGTAGCAAAGGAGCGCATGCTTGAGGGGAGCACTTACACCAAGCGATTCCTGTACTGCCTTAAGATATTTGGGTTTTAAAAAGTCAGGGATAACGGGGCGCTGGTTTAAAAAGAAATCACAGCATTTTTCAGCTGAATTGGCGACCATATCAATGCATTCTACAAGTTTATAGATATCCTCTCGCAGCAAAGGCATATACGCACCGTAATATAATTTATTCCTTATTTCGTGGCGGATTAAGTCAGCCTGTTTTTCAATTTTATCCGTCTCACGGCCCAGTTTTTTGGCCTCATCGATGTTTTCTTTTAAGTAGGCCTGAATCGTTTTGATGGCTGTTGACAGACACTCCTCCATTTTATCGGCATGTTTTTCGATAAGATCAATGACTTCTTTTTCTTTTTTAAAAATTATCATTATCACTCCTTATAATCCTATCATTGGATAGCATTTGATATCAATTTATATAGTATAAAAGAAGACCCCGCAGTCAGGAAGGGGGTCAAAATCCATCCGATGAGGATAATACATATGGTTTTTTTACTGATTGCTTTCATTCCTTTAGTCCACCCAACTCCAACAACGGCGCCTACAATCGCAGACGATGTAGATACAGGGATTCCAAAAATAGAAAAGAGATGGATTCCAAAGGCTGAAGAGACCTGGGCTACAAAAGCCCCTGGAATGTCAAGCGGGGTTATGCCTTTACCGACAGTATTCGCAACCTTTTTCCCGTAAGTTATGGCTCCAATAGCAATGGCGCCGCTGCCGATGCAAAGGAGAATACGTGGAGAAACAATTCCAAGATTAAAAATAGGTCCAACCGCAATTCCTGCGTGATTTGCTCCAAGAGAGTAAGCGACATAACAACCTGACATCAATGCAAGCCAGCCGAGTGCATTTTGCACAAGAATAGCGCTTATTTTGATTCTTCTTAGTACAAAACTCAATGCATGGGATAATATAAATGATAGAGCCATGGTCAGAAAGGGACATATAACCCAACTCGCAGCTATTGTAATTAACTTAGCGTAATTTATATCTGCGCCACTAGCAAGACCGATACCGGCGACACCGCCGACAATTGCTTGGGAAGTAGAAGTCGGAATCATGAAGAAAGTGGCGATGGTTACAAAAAATCCGGAACAAATTAGCGCGATTTGAATTGCCGTGTAATCGAGTTCTTCTGCGATAATTCCTTTCCCAATCGTTTCCATAACATGTTGCCCCTGAAGTATCCCTCCTAATACAACAAAAATTGCAACCAAAACAACTGCTTTTCTGAATTTTAATAATCCGCATCCTACAGTGGGACCAATACAATTTGCAGTATCGTTTGCACCGATATTCCAACCGACATAGACACCAGCACCCAATATGAAAAAGTGTATCAGTTCGATTTTTCCCCCAATTGAAGCTTCCTGCAATCTGTCCCGTAAAATAAATGGAATACTTCACCGAGAATCGCTGACCAGATTCAAAAGTAGTTTAAATAATCGGTTTGTCTTTTGCTGCTCTGAAAAACAGGTGTTTTAACATGAATATTAAGGCTAATTCATTTTAGCATACCAAAACAACAACCTGAAGCCATTTCTTGCTGATTACATATATCGCATATTTTTCAACAAAAAGCAAAAAGGCAAACCCCTTGAAATGAATTTGCCCTATCAAAAAACGATATCACACGAATTTTATGGACACGATATGTGCATCTTTAATGTGCAAGTTCATGGGCAATAATAGCTATTACGACAACTTCATTATATTTCCGGAGTTTGCTTGAGTGTAAAAATAGTGTTTTACCATTAACCCCTCGAACTGACTCTTAATCAGTAGGTTGAAGGTTCGATTCCTTCACGGCTCACCTCGTTGGAATTTCCGCTTTCGAATCCTTCGATATCGAATGCTCTTGCCACAAAATAATATGTCTTGGTTTCATCAAGATTATAAATTGTAGCCGTTGTGTCTATGCCTTCCCAGGACGAGTCGGCGTAATCATAAGATTGCCCTTCCTCCCGGACAAAAACTTTGTAGCCCTCCAGGTCGGGTTC
>JAFCZV010000453.1 GCA_019314155.1 Deltaproteobacteria bacterium | reverse complement strand
TTCCACAGTTCCAACAAACTCGTGTCCCACCTGCAGAGGAACCGGTATCGTCCGCTGAGCCCATTCATTCCAGTTGTAGATATGAACATCCGTGCCGCATATGGCTGTCTTGTGAATTCGAATCAAAACATCATCGATTCCAACCTCGGGAATCGGTACCTTTTCCAACCAGATACCGGGCTCCGGTTTTGATTTGACAAGCGCCTTCATATTCATATCAACGGCCCTTTCCTTATTTGTTTACAAAATCAATTTCAGAAAAACTCTACCCATTTGTTGATCGCATCCAGAAAGATATATGTTTCCGAGGATAGGATCCTGCCAACCTTGTTCATATCTTCCACGAGAAAAGATTTCAGTTCTTCCCGTGAATTAAAAAACACTTCCACAAGAATATCGTATCTTCCCGTTAGATTAACAACCGATTTTACACCGTTAAGCCGCGAGATCTTTAGCATTATTTTCTTATGTTCTCTTCTTTCCAGTTTCATTCCGATGATTGCCGTGATGCTGTTTTCGTAAAAAAAAGGATTCACGGAAGCGGAAATTTTGAGAAAATTATTTTTGATCATTTTCGCGGTACGCAAGCGAATGGTGCCATCAGAGAGGTTCAATTTTTTAGCAATGACTTTATAAGGGACCCTGCCATTTTTTTGGAGTTCAGCGACTATTTTTTTATCGATGTGATCCGGTACATATTCTTTTTGTTTCTTTTTTTCTTCCGATAAATTTTTCATTTTATGGATTATCCTTTTGAGAAAAGCGTAAAGACTTTATTTTTTACCTATTCCCAATCGGGTCTGTCAAGGAAAAATTTTAAGAAAATTATGAAAACCGGAAAAAAGTATATGAAAATTTACTTGACACAAAATAATTTTTAAAATAAATGGTGAAAACGGAATTATCCTGATATTATTCACAAATAATACTGGACATATTTATCCTGCCTCATTAATATCCAGATCGGAAAATGAACCCCGTGCTTTCGAGTGGCGAACGGCCCAATCCAGCCAACCCACCCTCAGGATGCCGATTCCATACCCGATGTCGTTATGCAGAACAGTACTGTAAGGAAACCCAACCAGACCCGAGCGAAATAGTACCGAGCCACTTTGTTGTCTGCCATCGTGCGGAATCTCTGACCTTACAAGGGGCGATTGAGTAGTCCTCAAGGTTCCATCAATAACATGGCAAAGAATAGCGAATGGAAGGATGGGGTCGATTTTGCCATGTTGTTTACCCTCCGGCTTTTGCAATATTGGGCATGATTTCCGCTGCTGCTGTCGATATACTTCATGAATGACAAACAGGTTCTTATACTGCCGAGGCGGAAGTCTTATTTATTAAAACGCGGGTCTTATTTTCATTGACATGTTCCGTGATATGCATTAGATACATCGCCAAATTCATACCGTTTCCCTAACTTACAAATAATCAATTTTAACATTAAAGGAGTTACGGCGTGAACATTTTACATATCTCCGATCTTCATTTCGGCCCCCGTCACTGGGAGGGAGACGACCATATTCTTCTGAAAGAAATTAACGCATACGATGCCGATATTGTTCTCAACACCGGAGACAGCACGACCGATGGTATGGAAGATGAGTATGAAGAAGCAGGACGCTTTTTAAAAGCTATCGAGTGCAAAAATGTTATCACCATCATGGGGAATCACGACAAAAGGAATATGCGCTCGCATGAACTATTCCTGAAATATATTTTCGACCCGAAGATCATCTATCTGGCTGAGATGACGCAAACCACCAAGAAAAACCTTTTTTTGAACCGGGAGATAACCAGGGTCCGTGACAATTTCACCGATGTAAATTTTATCAAAGTCATTCCTGTAAATGGAATATCCGTATTGATTGTCGGCATCGATTCCAATGAACTTTACACCGATGTTGGGTTTGTTGAAAAGGAAATTTTGCATGCTATTTCAGACAAAATCATTCAAATGGAATATGACGTGGTACTGCTGCTGATCCATCATTCCATTTTGGGCACCGATGAAGAGCCACTTAAAAATTCCATGCGCGTAACTGATTTTGTAAGGAAGCACAAAATCGAAAACGTCTTCTGCGGCCACACCCACGAATTGGAGTTGAGGAAAACCACCGATCTATATCATAAGCATTCGTTTACCCAGTTTATGTGCGGTACTCTGTCCTCTTGCAATCATGCCAACGACAGCAATATGTTTTTGTATTATGAAAATTGGGGTACGGATGATCCGTTCGTGCATCTGGTACGGATATTCACCCAGGGGGGCAAAATGCATTTCGAAAGAGAATATATTTAACACCTATATGATAAGGCTCAAGACATCGATGCCCTGGAAATATCGCTGAGACGCGCCAACGAAAAAATTATCATCAGGGAAAAACTGAAAGCCTATACTCAAAATCTGGAAACACTCATCAGGGAAAAGACCGAGCTTCAGGATAATCTTGCG
>JAFCZV010000452.1 GCA_019314155.1 Deltaproteobacteria bacterium | reverse complement strand
AACTCCGCCACACGGCTTTTTAGAATAAGATCCTCGTGATCCTGGATGCTGCCACCGGTTAAACAGGGAATCAGATTCCGAGCATATGGGTGCAGAATATCTGAGTAGTCCTCAGGACGTATTAATAAAAACGTATCCAGAGCCTGTGCCGCCTTTGCCGCTGAAGCAATAACCTGTTCATTGAGAATAAGACTGTCAGGCACCTGAAACATCAATGGAATCGGAACTTCTAAAATAGGCGTCAGACATGTCTGTCCACATGGAATCGAAACCGGCGGCAACAAACGGACCGCGGTAGCCGGCCCCGGAAACCGGGACTTTTCCTGTGTGGGCTTGATACCAGAGGGTGTTGATGAAATCCGGTCGCCAGTAGTCGTCTCCAAGCGTACGATATTCAGGATTGATCACCCTGGAAAAAATGCCTTTTGTACATTCCTGAACACAACGAAAACAGCTATGACAGGCATACAGGTATTCAGGTTCGCCCATGGTGCTCATGTGAAGGTAGTTATCCTTGAAAATACCGTAGACGCATTTTTTCTTCACACACTCTTTGCAGCTGCCGGCACAGTCTTCCCGGAACTCGACTATGGCGTATTTGCCGATGGGATGGTGCCTTGGATCAGCGGTTTTAATGGGTATATGATACTTCTTGGGCATTTAGCTCTCCAATTTGAATTGGCGACGTTAGAAAATTCAACGACAAACTAAAATGTTAGCATGTTAATTTGGATTTTTTTTATGGTGAAAAATATGTTCCTTTTGAATATCGAATGTCGAATATTGAATGATGAATGTCGAATTAAGGTCCCGGTGAAAAGGACTGCCGTATTTTATTCGTATAAAAAGACAGAGCGGAGCGATTCCATTCTTCTACATTCGAAATTCGTTATTCGAAATTCATTATTTATTTCGTTCAGAAGCCAATTTGTGGCTGAATGATAATTTCCACAATCATCAATCATCAATCATCAATCCTCAGGGTCTCGGTGTCAGGCCGGCTGATTCGACGATTTCAGCGACGATTTCCTCCCATTCAATGGCCATAATATGAACACCGTGAACCCCTTTGATTTCACGCAATTCGGCGATGGTTTCCAGGCATATTTTAAGGCCTTCTTCAACGGCCTTTTCTTTGGGGACGCCGGCCATTCGTTTGATCAGAGATTCCGGAACGTCCATGCCGGCCACTTTGTTGTTCATAAACTTGGCCATACCTGCAGATTTCAACGGGGTTACTCCGCCAAGGATATGAACTTTTTCAGTCAGGCCTTCTTCCCTGGCCATTTTCATCCACTCTTTGAATCGATCCATATTATAAATGCACTGGGTCTGAATGAAATCAGCGCCGGCGTCGATCTTTTTTGCCAGCCGAATGACGCGATATTCAAAAGGATCGGCAAACGGGTTGGCGGCCGCTCCGATAAACATACAGGGAGGTCCGTTCAGTTCGAACCCGCTCATGTCTTTTCCGTCTTCCCGCATGGTCTGCACGGTTCGGATAAGGTTCATAGAGTCGATATCAAAGACATTCAAAGCATCCGGCTGACTGCCAAAACTCTGATGATCACCTGAAAGGCAAAGGATATTTTTTATCCCTAAAGAATAGGCGCCCAAAATATCCGATTGCAGGGCAATACGATTCCGATCCCGGGTGACCATTTGCATGACCGGTTCCAGACCCATTTGCAGAAGCTCGGTACACGCCGCTATGCTGGACATTCTTACGATTGCGGTTTGGTTGTCGGTTACGTTTACGGCGTCTACCCACCCTTTTAATAATTCGCCTTTTTTACGGATGACCTCGGGATTTGCTCCCCGTGGGGGACCGCATTCGGCGGTAACGGCAAACTCTCCTTTTGATAAAATTTCCTGTAATCTGCTTGAAGCTTTCATATTCATATCATATGATCCTCTCTCACTAATTTTCTTGGGCCGCCTGAAAGGCTGGTTTGCCAATTTTTGGGGGGAACATAAATCCTCAAGTTGTCCGCTTGTCCCAATATACTAAGCCGCTCGATGATCATCTGCCAGGCGCAGTCGGTTTCAGGATTGACCTCACATTTGCCGTTCTGTGATCCGCCGCAGGGCCCGTTCAAAAGCTTTTTGGCACATCGGGTGACCGGGCAAATTCCTCCGAATATGTCGAGCCTGCAATTGCCGCAGCCGGAACACTCCTCGGTAAAGACACCCTGTTTTTCCAGAACACCGATGAACGTCGTGTTTACACCCGGCAAAACCGGACTTTTAGCGAACCGTCTGGCAAGGGCCTGAACGCCGGCTCCACAGGCCAGGGATAAAACCCCGTCATTGCGAGAGATGGCCGGTGCGCTTTCCTGAATAAATTCGTCTTCGCATTGGCGTTCTATAGTAAACTCTTCGATTTCAAGCTCCTTGCCGTCTTTTTTACAGGCCAGTCTCAGTGCGGATGCCAGCACTGCAACTTCGTCTTCACCTCCGGCAAAACAGGTTTTCACACAGGTGCCGCAGCCCAGAATAAGAATTTTCTTGTAGGGCGCGATGATTTCCTTGATTTCCGATATGGGTTTTTGTTCTCCAACGATCATAGCAAGTATCCTTGTTTGTTTGTAACTACTCACGTAGTCAGGCTGAAGCTGTTTAGACCGAAGGCTGAAGGGGTCAGAAAAGCACGCTTGCCGTACTTTGGCGAAAATATCTGATTCTTGCATCAAACATGGC
>JAFCZV010000451.1 GCA_019314155.1 Deltaproteobacteria bacterium | reverse complement strand
CGTGCTACAGCACTATTTCATCCCCTTCTCTTGCAAGAAAAAGGTCTGCAAAACGCTTCCGGCATTCTATTTCCATATTCGACAGAAAGGTATCGTTATGTTCCGGATCGTGATGAAAAAGCGCCAGTTTTTTTACCCCGGCGCGTTCAGCTACTGCTATGGCTTGTTCCCAGCTGCTGTGACCCCACCCGTGCTTCACCTTCAATTCATCAGGGGTATATTGGGCGTCATGAATAAGAAAATCGGCATTTTTGGAGAGTGCCACCACGTTGGGATCTATTCCATCTTTATGCTCGACATCCGTACAATATACTAAAGTTTTTCCGCCTTCCTCAATACGATACCCATATGCATCGCCACGATGGCTGTGCTTGGACGCTGTAAGTTTAATACCGCTGGAATGCTCATATGTGGTGATATCCGGCTGCAAGAAGGTAAATTTCGCACCCATCTCTTCCAGGGAGACAGGAAAGAAATCATTCTGCATTTGTGTCGAAAAAAGGCTCTCAAGGTCTTTGCCCATCCGCTCTTTTCCACAGATGGATATGGTAAAACTCCGTCGAGGATCGTAAGCCATCTCGAAATATGGAAAACCTTGTATATGATCCCAATGGGTGTGGGATAATATGATACTGATATTACCGAATTGTTCATGAGAACTGCTTAATAGATCATTCCCCAACTTTCGAATACCCGTACCGGCATCCAGAATAGCGACCCTGCCGGTACTAAAAGTTATCAGAATACACGCCGTGTTTCCGCCAAATTGGGTATAATCCGGATCGGCCACCGGCATGGTTCCTCTGGTACCATAGAACGTAACCTTCATCTTACTTTATCCTTTATCAAAAAAAATAGCTGGTTTTTTAACAAATATTCGCCATTATTGAAATGAAATACCAGCGAATCCGACAATACATGCAGCGTTAGGGTAAACTTTTTTGGTTCCGAATTGCACATTGACCATCGGAATGGTTTTATTCATAAAAATATTTCTCAATAATCATTTTGAGCTCTTCATGAAGCTGTTCATCTTCTTTTCCTGCATAATCCTCATATATAGACCTTGCTATTGATTCAAACGCATCAACGAAAGAGGGATCGAAGTGAGTCCCCCGCCCGGCCCTGATAATGTCCATGGTTTTATCAAAAGAAAACGGCTCTTTATACGGCCGGCGGGAACTCAGCGCATCGAAAACATCGGCAATTGCAAAAATCCTTGCTATTTTCGGAACGACCCCGCCTTCTATTCCACTATCGTATCCGCTCCCATCGTATTTTTCGTGGTGATACCCGACGACGTCGACGGCTTCCTTGATCCATTCGGCTTTATCTACAATATCGATTCCATACGCCACGTGCTTTTTCATTAGTTGAAATTCATCTTCCGTCAGGGGTCCGGGTTTATGCAGAATCTCATCTTCAATGCCGATCTTCCCCACATCGTGGAGGAAAGCCCCCTTTATCAGCCGCCGGATGTCATGGTTCGGAAGTCCGCACGTCTCTGCGAGCTTTACCGATATTATGGTCACTCGGTAGTTATGAGCGTCTGTATCGCTGTCCCTTTTTGCAACCGCACTCCCCAATACTTTTAGAATTTCAAGATTAGCCTCAAAAAGCCTTTCCGAAAGTGAAGAAACACGGTTCAGAAGACTGATAATAACCGGATAAAGCAGCGCCGTGGTCATGATCACAACAAACATCGCCAGTAGCGCTAAATTGATCGCTCTATTCCGGAGATTTGCCAACGTGTCGGAAGATACGGCAAAAACGGTTTCCCCATAGGCGGACAGTTCATTCAGACTGTCCTTGATCGGCGAGATGATCCGAACATATGGAATGCCCTTGAGGTCAATGACTTCAAATTTCAGACTCTTGTGACTCAAAATGTGGCCTTGAAGCTTCCCGGCCAATTTTTCAACCGATTCGATGTGTTCATAGGTGTCGTCGCTGACTTGCGCGATACGTTTTCCATCAAGGTCATAAATACCGATCCAGACAAACATGCCAAGGTTTATAATTCGACGTTCACTCATCATTTGCACCAACTTCTGCTGAATCGTTGAAGGCTTTAACTCGTTTGGATCGTCAAAAAAATCTCTGATTTGATTATTCAAAATTTTGAAACCATTTTCAGCTCGCAACAAGATCTCTTCACCGATGTCTTTTTTTTCATATTGCCAGGCACCGAATCCGAATAGAAGCGCTATAATACATGCGGTGACGCTGATGCGAACAACGAGTTTTCTGTGAACGGTCCGGGGATTCATAGAGCTCATAAACAGTTTGCCTTATTTCAACGTTATAGATTCGATATGTACCCCTAAAGGATGAAAATCTAATTTGAGATTTAATTTTTCGATTTTAAAACCGTTATTATCTCCCTGCCAAAGGCCGTCTTCTGCCAATTTTTCATTTCTTTGATGGTTCCCATGGATTTTTTATCTTCAGGATCTTTAACAGCA
>JAFCZV010000450.1 GCA_019314155.1 Deltaproteobacteria bacterium | reverse complement strand
AATTATTGGAACTGAACTGAGAGCACCTGCGGTCAATTCGGGTGCGGGTGTAATGCCAAGATCTTCACGCATCCCCAGCTCTTTAAATGGGGCTCCGGAAACATAGAGCCAGCTGGTTCCGCCCATCTCATGTTCGCCGTAAATATGATTTACATAACGAGCCGGGTATTTTCGAATACGTTCCCGGGCGATTTTGATCATATCTTCTCGTTTCCCAAAACTCAGGGCTTCCATGGGGCAGGCCTCGACGCATCCGGGCAGCTGCCCCTCGATCACTCGCGGATGACACATGGTGCATTTTCGAATCCGGGGCGTCAGCGCTTGGTCATATTCATATGTGGGTATTTCAAATGGGCAGGCGATCATACAATACCGGCACCCCACACAGACGGAGGCATCGTAAACGACAGCGCCGGTTTTGGTCTTTGTAAACGCTCTTACGAAACAAGCGGACGCACATGCCGGCTCCAGGCAGTGATTGCACTGTTTTTTATAAAATTCGGGACGTCCAGACTTTTTCGGATTGTCATATTTGTTCACAACCGTAAATGTTTTTGTGGTGGTTCTGCGTGTTGTTTCCAGGACGGAAAGATCCGTAAACGGCTTATCCGGCTGGGGCAAATCATTCACTTTGTTGCACGCCGCTTCACAGCTACGGCAACCCACACACAGCGTGGTGTCATGCAGTATTGCAAAGCTGTCGGGATAACCGCCAAAGTGCTGGTTGGTTGCAGCAGAGGCTGGTTTGCCTATTGTGGTGCTCAAGCCTGCCGCACCGACCCACCCTAAAAACTTTCTTCTGGATATGGACATGTGAAGTACCTCAACAAATTTACTGCATTAAATAAGATGAACTCATGACGTCGTAGAGTTCATCGGGTTTAAGGTTTAATGTTATGATTCTTTTTTCCGTTCTTTATGACAAGCTGTACAGCTTAAATATTTTTCAACCCCCATTTTCTGGTGGCACCCGATGCACTGCTGGTGAAAAGAACCCATGATTCCTGGGCGGAAAAGATAGTCGGCATTGAATGGTTTTCCATGGCAGTTGGCACACCTGGGCGGCTTGCCGGCCGCAGGCGTGTTGTGGTGGCATCCGCGGCATAACGTAGTATCCTCATAATGAAAATATCGGGCCAATTTACTGCTATCCAATTGTTTTACCATGGTATCGAATACTTTTCCGTCTTTGATAATGACCGTTTTCGGGACATCTACCGTATAGATCGGTCCGAATGTCTCCTTCCACAAACGGGGCATCAGGCGAGCCATTTTGGCTGCCTTTGACGTCGACAACTCGCCGGTTCTCTCCGGCAGAGGAACCA
This sequence comes from Deltaproteobacteria bacterium, assembly GCA_019314155.1. Taxonomy (GTDB): domain Bacteria; phylum Desulfobacterota; class Desulfobacteria; order Desulfobacterales; family UBA11574; genus JAAXQD01. The sequence goes on along the minus strand of JAFCZV010000450.1, from coordinate 2,326 downwards.
TGTGGCATCGCAGGCATGTGGAGGATTCCTGTTGACGGGTGTTGGTCATGAATTCATGACAACCTGCACAGTTCTTGTCCTGCTGTTTGGATTCATGGCATCCTGTACAGCTGCTTTGATGTCCACGTTTATGAAAAGCTGTTTCAAGCGAGATCTCCTTGCCGTTTTCTACATTTTTATTCGAACCCACCAAGGGATGACAGGTCGCACACGATTCCAGGCTTGCAAGGTGACACACACGGCAGGTATCATTGTATTCTTCGTGTGCTTTGTGGCTGAAGGGGACACGCATCATTGTGGGGATGCGTCCCTTTTTGTCGCCGGTTTTTATTAAGACATTATTCGGCTGCCCCCTCTTTAACCGGGGGACACGTTTAACCTTTTCGATTTTCAGCTGCTCTTGGGCATCATGGCATCCGCCGCACCGAACAGGACCGGCATCCATCTGCTTTGCCTCGGTTTTTTGGTGACAATCGATACATGCCAAATGGGAGGCAAGCCGCATGGAAATTACCTTTTCCGTACCATCACTTGTTAGCTCTTTTTTGTGACAATACCGGCAGGTGCTCTCTTTTCCCTTGGCATAGAAGAGCTTCTGGATCTTTTGGTCATATTCGTGGTGGCAGCGATCACAATGATTCTTCTGGGCACGGTAATGTCGAAAGTGGAGGGATTTGTCGAAACCAAACGCGACCCGAGAAGATTGAATCTCGGGTCTTTCCTTGTGACATTCGTTGCATTTAACAGGACCTGCCTTTTCTCCGGCGACAAGAATTTCAGAGTGGCATTTTGTACAATTATCACAATAAATTTTCGTTAATTCTTCTCGAGTGGTATCTTTAAGCCGCATAAATTTTTGGGATATACGTCCATTTTCAGTCTTATGGCAGGCCATACAGTCTTTATTTTTCTTTTCCAAGGCATCGGTGTGTTTGTCATGCAAAAATACGGCTTTGGTCTTTTCAAGTGTTCCAAAAGCCTCCATATTATCAAAAGTGATGATATCCGGCCTAAACTCGATTGGCTGAGTTTTGTCAGGAGTTTTTGACAACGCTTTAACATCCAAAGGACCCATAAAGCAGACTAATAAGATGACAATCCCAATCGAGATTCCAGTCCCTATTAGTAACGATTTTCCCTTCACCATAATTCTTATCCTTGACTATTATCGAATCGTTATTTTAAAAAAAAAACGTATTACTACGAATTCTTCTTTATCTCAGCTCCATTGTAGAGAATAATCGGCTAAATGATCCGGGATTTGGTAGTATCCGAATCGTCTATATTTTTTTGGGCTACCAGATCCAGATGCCAAGTCGCAACATCATCTAAAGGAACAATTACAGGTCCGGGCAGTTCACGCAGGTCAATGGTCTTGAGGTAGTGGCCGCATCGGCTGCAAAGATCCACGCGTAGCCCCTCTTCATTCTCTGCACGGAGGTAGCTTAAATCTTTTCTGTTATCATTTTCACAAAAAGGGCATTGAAGTCGCGGGTAGGTCCAAACGGTTTCACACAAAGAGCAGTGGAGACTCCTTTTTCCACCCTCTCCGGAAAGATCGGCCAGTTTTGGCGCTGAGCCGCATACCGGGCAGTGGCCGTAAGTCCATTGATTTAAGTCCAGCAGGCCTTGGACGGCTTGTGCTGTTTCTAATAACGCGGGCCTCAGTGACAATCGAAGGAGAAGTGTCAATACTGGAGGATCGACCTTAAATTTCTGGGCGGTAGTTTGAATAGCCTTGAAGTCAGAGGTCAACACCGCCGTCATCAATATTGGAATACCGTCATGGTCTTCAGCTAAGGCCTTAAGCAGTCCTTCAACCTGCCTTCGGCCGTCTTCCATGGTTTTTATCCGATCCACCAGTTGTTTATACAAATCTTTGGCCTGCTCCCAGTCCAGGGACAATTCCACTGGATTTAAAAGCGACTTCCCCTGGAACCAAGCCTTTGGTAAAGAATCAAAGTCAAGCTTCATGTCTGAGGGGCGAAAATTTTCCGAAGCCTTAACGGTCGTGGATAAAAGTTCTCCTACCCACTGAGCCAGATCAGCATAGACCGGATTGCGATTTTTGATTGTTTGTACCTTGGCAGTTATATCTTCCAAGCTTATTGGCATGAGCAAATTCCACATTAAGGTGAATAAAAAGTATCGTTACTTGGTTCCGCCAAGGCGGAGCGCATTCGTGTCACTTTACATTTTAATCAATTAAAAAATGCCAGGTCAGCCATCCCGAAATCAAGGCGTCTCTTGAAGGTTTGGCTTAAGCGCAATAATCTTCAGGTCGTCTGAAGAAAACTGGGGCTTCGCACCAGCAAAGCCCCAGATC
>JAFCZV010000068.1 GCA_019314155.1 Deltaproteobacteria bacterium | reverse complement strand
CAGGACATCGAGTTCATCCCCTTCGGGAGTACCTGACTCGGCACCCCAGAGCGTTTCAATGCGCTCAATAGCCTCATCGTATGCCTGCTCTGAATTAACAGGGCGGATATTCATGTTGCACCTCCGAAGGATTTATTTTGTCATAGTCTTTATGCCGGCCAAACCATTTGACAAATACAATCTGGCGGCCGAAATCAACAGCGGTTATTAGCCTAAAATGATTCCCTTTAATATTAAATATAACTCGATCCGGTTGGACAAAGTCCGCAGACCCAAACATATTTTTCAGTTCTGGAAAATGTTTAAACTCATTCCCTTCTATGAGAGCCACCCATGCCTTTAGTGGGCCATCTGCTTCAGGGTAACACTCCCTGTACGCATTAATTGTTTTGGTCGTGATAACCCTCATGGTAGATAATATATATTCCCGTTTTGGGAATGTCAACAATTTTCCCATTATGGGAACATATTATTTCAACTATGATTTTAAATGTGTGGCTGGCAAATTGAAGAAACAAATCAATCTGCAGTTGATTAGAACTATATATCGAATCACAATTAGGGTGAATTAGTCGGTATCTTCACCCTGCTGATTCCTGAGATAGCCGGCTGAAAGGTGATAATATCAGCCGATCGTGAAACCTTTGATATGTCTTACTACGGCCTGGCAAAGAGATAAAATACAGATAGGTGATTTCAGATCTTCTTCAAATAAAACGCTTTTATTTTCTCAACAACATATTCCAACTGGGCATCTGAAAGTTCAGGATATATCGGAAGGGCCAGGGTATGTAAGGCGGCATGCTCGGCCACAGGAAAATCGCCTTTTTTGTAATTCAGGTTGGAAAAGCATTTTTGAAGATGCATGGGAACCGGATAATAAACTTCCGTACCGATGCCGGCATCATTTAAAAACCGGCGGAGGTCATCTCTTTGTTTCTTCACACGTATCACAAACTGATTGTATATATGGCGGTCTTCTTTTTCATACGGAAGCTCAACCACATCCAAAAGACCTGCACTTTTAAAAAGAGCTCTGTATTTTTGTGAATTTTCCTGGCGGGCTTTGGTCCAGATATCCAGATATTTTAGCTTGATGGAAACAACAGCCGCTTGAAACGCATCCAGTCTGAAGTTTCCTCCGATTAATGAATGATAATACTTGGGGTGGGAACCATGTCCCCGAAGCATTCTTAATTTTTCATATAGTTTTTCTGAATTCGTTGTTACGATTCCTCCATCTCCGAAAGCACCCAGGTTTTTAGAAGGAAAAAAAGAAAAGCAGCCGAAATCGCCCATTGATCCTGCCCGCCTTCCTTTGTATTCGGCTCCGATGGCCTGGGCAGCATCTTCAATAACAACAAGATTGTAGTCTTTGCATATCTTTAGAATGGGGTCCATGTCCGAACATTGGCCATACAGATGAACCGGAACGACGCCTTTTAGTCTCGCCAGTTCTGCGCGGGTCATGGCATCTATAGTTCGTTCGAGACATTCCGGAGACATATTATATGTTTTAGGATCAATGTCGACAAAGATCGGCCTGGCTCCGACTCGAGATATAGAACCTGCCGTGGCGAAAAAAGTGTACGGAACGGTTATCATCGTGTTTTGGCTGTCGATATCCGCCGCCATCAGTGAAATCAACAGGGCATCTGTTCCGGATGAAACACCAACGGCATGCTTGGAAAAGCAATAATCGGCAATTTCTTTCTCAAGGGACTCAACCCTGGGCCCCAGAATAAAATATTGGCTTTCAAAAACTTCATGAGCGGCTTCAAGTATCTCGTCTTTTATAACACTGTATTGACTTTTTAAGTCGAGAAGAGGGACTTTCATTGTGTTATTTTATATTCCTTGTTTGGTTTGTGATACCCCTTGAACCATTTAGAGGAGCCTTTTTCATCTCCTGCCTCTCCGTTTTCCATTATAACCGTTTGATTTTGAAGAAGATTCAGTCGGTTTACAGATGGTTTCAGCAGCATTGTATCCCAGAAGCCGATTCGCTTCACGGATTAATGACGAACCGGCCTTTAATCTCGTAGCGTTGGACAGGGCAATAATCGTCTCTGTTTTTTCGGGATGCAGCAGATGAACGTAACCTCGACAGGAACCTGGATGCCGTTTAAATATGTCTTTTAATTTTTCAAGTAATGCTTTTTCCGTGCGGGTAATGTCAAGGTTAAAATGGATACTTGTGGACCATGTCTCTTCAGCTTTATCCATGGGAATTACCGTATCTGCCAATATCTTTACCGAGTTTTCATCCTTTTGCAGATGTCCTCGAACCAAGACGGAGCTGTCTTCTGTTAAAAGATCGTGAACTTTGGCATAAAGAGTAGAAAAGACGATAATTTCCACAGAGCCATGGAGATCCTCAAGGGTGACAAATGCCATTAAATCGCCCTTTTTGGTCTTTATAATTTTGGTGTTTCTGATCAAACCGCCGATCCTCACGTCGTCACTATCATTTTGTTCCTTCAGGGTCGATGAGTTTGTGTTTGTGAACTTTTCCAGAATATCGTTGTATTCGTTCAAAGGATGTCCGGTAATATAGAACCCAAGAGATTCTTTTTCAAATGCTAAAAGCTGCTTCTCATTCCATTCGTCGATTTCAGGCATGCGAGGCAAGTTAATGGCATGCTGGTCTGCCTGCAGATCGAACAACCCAATTTGCGGATCTGCCTTTTCTTTCTGAAGTCTCTGGCCGCAATCCACACAGTCCTCTAAAGACGCCATCATTCGAGAACGGTAGTCCTCTGTGGAATCAAACGCACCACATTTTATTAGACTTTCAATAACCCGCTTATTGACCTTTTTCAGGTCCACACGTTCACAGAACTCAAACAGCGAAGAAAACTTACCATTATCCCTTGCTTCGATAATCGATTCAATGGCATTTTCACCAACATTTTTTACCGCTACCATTCCGAACCTGATTTTTGATCCGGCTACGGTAAACGCTTTATCACTTTCATTGATGTCCGGGGGTAGAACTTCAATGCCTTGACTGCGACATTCGGCAATATATTTCACAACACCATCCGTAGAATGCATTTCGCTGGTCAGTAATGACGCCACAAACTCCACGGGGAAGTGAGCCTTAAGAAAAGCGGTCTGATAAGCAATCAGCGCATATGCCGCACTATGGGATTTGTTAAATCCATATCCTCCAAATTTTTCCATGAGATAAAATATTTTTCCGGCCTTGTCAGACGGAATGCCGTTATCGGTAGCCCCTTGCATAAACCGTTCCCTGTGCATGGCCATAATCTCAGGAATCTTCTTCCCCATTGCTTTACGCAAGTCGTCGGCCTCAGCCATGGAATAATTGGCCAGATCTGCGGCAATTTTCATAACCTGTTCTTGATAAACGATAACCCCGTATGTCTCTTTCAAAATCGGTTCAAGCTGTGGGACAATGTACTCCACCGTTTTTTTGCCGTGCTTTCGGTCCACAAAATCATCGACCATTCCGCTGTCCAGAGGTCCGGGCCGATACAGTGCAACCAGCGCGATGATTTCATCATAGGATTCCGGCTTTAATCTCACCAATAAATCTTTCATCCCGGAACTCTCCAGCTGGAACACACCGGTTGTCTCTCCGGATGCAAGAAGATGATAGGTGGCAGGATCATTAAAATCGAGGTTTGAAAGATCGGGAGGTGTGCCGCCCTGTGCGGCAATGAGTTCAAGGGTATTTGCGATAACCGTCAGATTGCGAAGACCCAAAAAATCAAATTTTACAAGGCCTATCTTTTCAACACATTTCATGTCGAACTGGGTCACCACCTCGCCTTTTTTACCTTTGTAGAGGGGCATATATTCCGTCAGTGCCCGGTCTGCGATGACCACCCCGGCTGCGTGTGTTGAGGCATGCCGTGGAAGACCCTCCAATACGCGGCAAATACTGATAAGGTCGGCAATTTCCGGTTTCTTCTTTACCAGATCTTTAAGTCTCGGCTCTTGCTCAAGCGCATTATCAAGACTGATGTTCAATACATCAGGCACCATTTTAGCAATGGCATCCACTTCCTTAAGGGGTATATCCAATGCACGGCCCACGTCTCGAATTACAGCCCGGGTTTTTAGCTTTCCGAATGTGATAATCTGGGCAACAAAATCACCCCCACCATATTTCTCAATCACATATTTAAAGACGTCTTCCCTGCCGTTTATACAAAAGTCGACATCAATATCCGGCATGCTTTTACGGGCGGGGTTGAGAAAACGCTCAAAAATAAGACCATGCTCAATGGGGTCCAGATCCGTAATTCCAAGAGAATAGGCAACAAGGCTTCCTGCAGCCGACCCCCTTCCAGGTCCAACAGGAATACCTTTTTCCTTGGCATAGCGGATAAAATCAGCCACAATTAAAAAATACCCGGAAAACCCCATGGATTTGATAAGGTTAATTTCATTCTCGATGCGGTGAACATAAAGTTTTTCATCAATATCAGGATTCTTTGTCTTTATCCGCTGTAATACAGCTTTAAATCCATCCCTGACCATCTGTTCGAAAACTTCATCAACGGTATGATCCGATGAAACGTCGAATTTCGGGAAATGATATGAATTAAAGTCGAATTCAAGGTTGCAACGTTTGGCGATGTTTACGGAGTTCTCAAGTGCACCCGGATAATCCCTAAAAGCGTCATACATTTCAACTTTGGATTTTAAATAGAGTTGATCGGTTCCAAACTTCAGGCGATCGGTTTCATGCACCGTCTTTCCGGTCTGCACGCACAAAAGAACATCATGGGCACGAACATCCGTTTTGTCGAGATAATGACAATCGTTTGAAGCAACCAGAGGAATGGAGAGTCTTTGACTCATATCCAGAAGTGCTCGGTTCACCGTTTCCTGAACATCGATACCGTTGTTTTGAACCTCAAGGAAAAAATTTCCTTCACCAAAGAGATCAAGGTAAAAGAGCGCGGCGTTATCCGCCTGATCAATTCGTCCTTCTTGAATCAATCGAGGGATTTCACCGTGAAGACATGCGGATAGACCGATAAGTCCTTTGCTATGGTGTTTCAATGCTTTTTTGTCGATGCGGGGTTTGTAATAAAATCCTTCAAGTTGGGCAATGGTGCAGAGTTTGCATAGATTGCGATAGCCTTCCCGATTTTCGGCAAGAAGGATGATATGTGAAAGTCCACTTTTATCCAGCGAAGTTTTATCTTTAAGGCTTCTTGGAGCCAGGTAGCACTCACAGCCTATAATCGGTTTTATTCCGGCTTTGTTGGCTTTTTCATAAAACGTCAAGGCGCCGAACATGGTGCCATGATCGGTGATCGCCACAGCATCCATGTCAAAATCAGCGACCCGCTTCAACAGGCGATCTATCCGAATGGCGCCGTCCAGAAGGCTGTACTGGGTGTGAACATGAAGGTGTACGAAATCGGCTGGGTTATCAGTCATTTTTAAACATCTATTATTTGGGTCATTTCAGCTTGATTAACCGATGAGGACAACAAGCTTGCGGGAATGCGTTGTTAAAAATCGGATTATCTCAATGCGGCATTTTTTTCAACGAGACAAATGGATACCTATCGTTTAGAAGCCGTTTCATCGAAAAAAGAGCCATCTTTCAAACAGGAAACTAGTCGAGGCGGTAATTTGGTGCTTCTTTGGTAATAATCACGTCATGGACATGGCTTTCACGCATGCCTGCGGCGGTTATTTTTATAAACCGGGCCTTTTCTCTGAGTTCATCCAGCGTGCTGCACCCCACGTATCCCATACCTGCCTTTAATCCGCCAATGAGTTGAAAAATATTGTCCGACAGATTACCTCGGTAGGGAACTCTGCCGACGATACCTTCCGGAACCAGTTTATCGCCCTGGAGATCTTCTCCCTGGTAGTATCTGTCCCTGCTTCCTTTTTGCATAGCTTCAATGGATCCCATACCTCTATAGGACTTGTAACTACGGCCCTGATAAATAACAAGTTCACCCGGACTCTCTTCGGTTCCGGCAAAAAGGCTGCCGATCATCACCACATGGGCACCGGCACCAATAGCTTTGGTGACATCACCTGAAAATTTGACACCGCCGTCGGCAATCAGAGGAACGCCTGTTTTTCGGTATACCGGCCTGCAGTTCATGATGGCTGTGATCTGTGGCACGCCGACACCGGCCACAATGCGTGTGGTGCAGATTGAACCGGGTCCAATGCCGATCTTAACACCGTCGACACCGGCTTTAATCAGCGCTTCAGCCCCCTCTGCTACACCGACATTTCCTGCGATCAGCTCAATATCCTTGAAATTACTTTTCAAGTTTTTTACAGTCTCAATTACATTTTTCGAATGTCCATGGGAAGTATCAATCAGAATCACATCGGCGCCTGCCTGCAAAAGAGCCTCTGTGCGTTCTTCCATATCAGGTCCGACACCCACAGCGGCCCCGACTCTGAGTCTACCTAGCGAGTCCTTGCAAGCTCTCGGGTATTTTCTAATCTTTTCAATATCTTTTATCGTTATCATGCCGATCAGACGATCTTTATCATCAACCACAAGCAGCTTTTCTATCCTGTGTTTATGAAGCAGTTTTTTAGAATCTTCCAGAGTAATTCCTTCAGAAACGGTAACAAGGTTTTCTTTTGTCATGACTTCAGAAATCTTTTTTTCGAGATCTGTTTCAAATCGAAGGTCCCTGTTTGTTACGATGCCAACCAATCGATCTTCTTTGGTTACAGGAACCCCTGAAATGCGATACTTTTCCATCAGGCTTAACACTTCATGGACGAGCTGATCCGGATAAATCGTCACCGGATTAACAATCATACCGCTTTCAGATTTTTTCACCTTGTCAACTTCAACTGCCTGACTTTTTATGCTCAAGTTGCGGTGGATAAAACCGATTCCTCCTTCGCGTGCCATGCTTATTGCGGTGCGAGACTCTGTTACGGAATCCATCGCAGCGCTGACAAGGGGAATGTTTAACTCGATATTTTTTGTTAAACGTGTTCTGGTGTCAACATCGAGCGGCAATACATCAGAATAGCCCGGAAGTAACAAAACATCGTCAAAAGAAAAAGCCTCTTCAGGCGGCACTTTTTTCATGAATTCCCCCATTAACCTTAAACTTATTAAGACCTAAATCATTAGTTCTTTTCATACTTTTATAATTGATACGTTTTTTTCGATTTTCCATCTCCAGCCGATCCGGATTGGGTGTTTTTTCAGCTTTAAAAATTTTACGAAAACGAATAACAAATAGATTTGTCTTTTGCAATCTTTATTAGCCAGCATTTCATCATACATTATAACCTGCTGAAATTAAATCGAATAAAAAATGATCAAACTTATTGATAGGATATTTGAGATCGCTGTCTTGACATTATATCAATATCCGTAATAGATAATGCACCCGGATTATACGAACTAAAACCATAAACATCAACCCAAGGCTCAAATCAATTAACCCCTATGTATGATTTGATAAGATCAGTCATTCGTCTTGGAAGGTAAAAAAAGCGTTGCCATGATATTTAAAATAAATTCTAAAAACCCCCAGGAACGACTCCTGACAAAGGTAGTTGAAATACTCAAAAGAGGCGGCATCATCGCCTATCCAACCGATACATATTATGGAATCGGCTGCGACATCATGAATAAAAAGTCGATAGAAAAAATTTATCAATTAAAACAGCGAAATAAAACCAAGCCGTTTAGTTTTATCTGTTCAGGGCTTAAGAATATCAGCGACTACGCTAAAGTTTCAAACTATGCCTATAAAACCATGAAACGTCTTCTGCCCGGTCCTTACACTTTTGTGCTGGAAGGTTCGAAGTTGGTTCCCAAAATCATGCTGACCAAGCGGAAAACCGCGGGAATCCGCGTACCGGATAATATAATTTGCCTGGCGCTTGTGAAAGCGCTGGGAAACCCGATTATCACTACCAGTGCGACAATGCCGGACGGCACAATTCTTTATGACCCGTCACTTATCGAAGATTTTTTTCATCGTAGAATAGATGTGGTTATTGATGGGGGGCCGGTTTCGGGACACCCATCAAGTGTCATATCTTTGATCGATGATTTTCCGGAAATCATCCGGGAAGGTCTGGGTGATGTGAGTGTTTTTGCGTAAAAAATAAAAAACCCTCACACAGCGGAGCGCCACGTTTAGCAACCTTTTGTCTTTTGTCTTTCTTGAACCCTAATTGCAGGGCTACTGACCTATCGTAAATTCAGATTCAACATATTTTAATGAAGAATCCACACCTTGAGGGCATATAAAAGATGAACGTCGAACATCGAACATCGAACGTTGAACATCTAAAAGCGAAGCGCCTTCCACATTCGACGTTCGACGTTGAACGTTCGATGTTCGATGTTCAAATTGTTGCATCTGAAATTACGACTAAACCTTCATATCACGTTGAAATTACGTATGCAGGTCAGGAGTTCTGAATTGAGCGAAAGTCGAGAATACCGTTGGAAACGGAAAGAGGGATGTCATAGGCTTGTCGGCTGGAGGGCTTTCCCTAAGGGTAAAACAAAGCACGTTTAGGACTCAAAAATCCGGATGGGTATGGTTGATTCTGAAACAACTTTAAAGCGTTTTCAATGGCCTTTTTCGGGTCGATATATATAATCTGCAGACAAGAATGGATCCAGTATATGGTTTAATAAAGTGTCCGTGGATGAATCCATAATATATCTTAACAAAGAAAATTTCTTATCCTTTGCATAAACCGTTGAAATCTTACCTTTGATCCCACCCAGTCGGCCGGCCCATTCAATAGCATCTTCCAAATTTCCGATACGATCCACCAGCCCCAATTCTTTAGACTCTTCCCCGGTGAAGATACGTCCATCAGCGAGCGATCTCACCTTTTTAGGGTCCATCTTTCTGCCCTGAACAATATCTCTGATAAATTGTTTGTGTATCTTCCGTGCAAAATCCTGTAAGATTTTTTTCTCTTCAGGTTTCATCTTTCTTACCGGCGATCCGATATCCTTGTACTTACCGCTTTTGATAACAATAGGGACCAATCCGATTTTTTGGAGCAGTTCCTCATAATTTGTAAACCCCATAATCACGCCGATACTCCCGGTTATGGTCCCGGGGTTGGCTATAATCCCATCTGCACCGGCAGCGATGTAATAGCCTCCGGAAGCAGCAATTGTGCCCATGGAAGCCACCACTTTTTTGATTCTGGATGTCTTTTTGATCTCCCTGAAAATTTCCTGTGAAGGTCCTACGGCACCTCCAGGGGAATTGATCCGGATTACGATGGCTTTAATGGCGTCATTCTCACGGAAACGTTTAAGGTGATCCAGCACGTTTTTTGAATCCGCAATAATGCCGTTTATCTCTATGATACCGACTTTTTCTCCAAATTCGAACTCAGAGTCCCTTGTGCTCAGGGTGAACAAAAGGGTCATTACCACCATGGCCGAAACAACAACAGATGAAAAGATCAGTATAAAAAAAAGATATGGATGCCTACGAGAAAACATAATACTTTTACATAAGTTGAGCTAAACACCTTACAACTTAGAAAGAACACGCAAAAATTTATTCTCCATTCAACTTTTCCTGAAGGTTTTCGCGCAAGATTTCTCCAAAAGTTGAAGTTGCGGGTTTAATATTATTGACATATTCGCTCAGCAAGCTTTGTTCACTTTCAATTTCAAGCCGTTTAATTGAAAGGCCGATTCGTCTTTCATCACTGTTAATATTCATAACTCTGGAGGTGATGACATCGCCGATACTGAATTTCCCGATGGGAGTTTTTATTTTTTCTTTACTAATTTCAGACACATGTACAAGACCCTCTATACCTTCTTCGAGTTCTACAAAAACTCCGAAATCCGTAAGGTTGGTCACCGTGCCTGTAATCTCTTTTCCAACTTCATACCGTTCGGCGACCGTCTTCCAAGGGTCTTCCTGAAGTTGCTTGATTCCCAGTGAAAACCTTTCGTTCTCTTTCTCGATATCCAACACGATGGCCTGAACCACGTCACTTTTTTTATAGATCTCGGATGGATGTTTTATGCGTTTTATCCAGGAAATATCGGAAATATGAACAAGACCGTCAATCCCTTCACCAATTCCGATGAAAAGGCCGAAGTCGGTAATATTCTTGATCTTCCCCTCAATCGTTGTGCCGACCGGGTACTTTTCACTAATGACATCCCAGGGGTTGGGTACAACCTGCTTCATCCCCAGAGAAATTCGTCTGCTTTCAGGTTTGATATCAAGTACGACAGCTTCAACCACCTCTCCGACGGAAACAACCTTTGACGGATGACGAATCTTTCGGGTCCACGACATTTCAGAAACATGGATCAGTCCTTCGATACCCTCTTCCAATTCCACAAATGCACCGTAATCCGTCAGGCTGACAACCTTTCCGTTAACGCGGGAGGTAATGGGGTATTTTTCTGAAGCAGTCAGCCAGGGATCCTCGGTAAGTTGTTTCATTCCAAGCGAAACCCTCTCCCGTTCAAGATCAAGGTTTAGAATCTTTACGGCGATATTGTCGCCAACTGAAAAAAGTTCCGAGGGATGTTTGACTCGTCCCCATGATATATCTGTAATGTGAAGAAGACCATCCACACCGCCAAGATCAACAAAGACTCCGTATTCTGTTATATTTTTTACTATGCCGTCGACGATTTTGCCTTCGTGGATGGAAGATAGAGTTGTCGTCCGTTTAGAATCGCGTTCCTCTTCAAGAATCAGTCTTCTCGATAGAACGATATTACTCCGTTTTTGATTAAATTTCAGGATTTTAAAAGTAAATGTCTTCCCAACCATCTCATCGAGGTTGCGTATAGGACGCAAATCCGCCTGTGAACCGGGCAAGAAGGCCTGAACACCGACATCTACAGAGAAGCCGCCCTTAACACGATTGATAATTACGCCTTCCACTGTTCCATCTTCATCGTAAGAGGCTTTAATCTCTTCCCAGACTTTTACCTTGGTTGCTTTTTCTTTGGAAAGAATGACGCGTTCCTCGTCGTCATCCCACCATTCCACCATCACATCAACCTTATCTCCTACATTGGCGGCTAACTCGCCGTTTTCATCTTTGAATTCCTGAATTCGGATTTGTCCCTCTGATTTGTATCCAATGTCCACAAGAACATAATCCTTGTCTATGGAAATGATCCTTCCGGTGACGACTTCCCCTTCGGCAAAACGTTTGAAGCTCTCCTCGTACATACTCATAAGAGTGTCCATATTTTCTTCCGCGCTTTCAACATCTTCCGAGCTTTCAGGCGCTTTCAGGATCTTCCGCGCTTTCAACATCTTCTGAGCTTTCAAGATCTTCCGCGCTTTCAGGATCTTTCGCGCTTTCAACATCTTCTGAGCTTTCAAGATCTTCCGCGCTTTCAGGATCTTTCGCGCTTTCAAGATCTCCTGAACTTTCAACGTCTTCCGAGCTTTCACTTGGACGTTGAACTTCATCCGAACCATCCCCGATATCCGGCGCTTCTTCAGAACTTAAGCTTGCTTCCTGAACATCTGACGAATTGTCCGTCGTGTCATGAGGATCATCAGATACGGCACCTTCATCCGCCGTTTCGGCTGATATCGACGCTTTTTCCTGCGCAGCTTCTACATCTGATTTTTCTCGAGTCTCATCATCAGATAAATCATTACGGTTTAAATCTTTGGCTGAATCGTTTGTTTCAAAATTTTCCATTAAATAAAATACCCCCTAGACCATTTTTTTTACTATAACCTGTTAAGTATAGCATAACCGCTTCTGGTATCAGACTCATTTCCAAAAAACAACGATTATTTTAAATAAATTGCTTAAGTTTTGATGAACTCGTAAATAGTCTGATTTTGAATCACCTGATAATGATATTCTCGATAACGGTCAACATCCGGCCAACAACAGCTTCGATGGAAAGATCGGTTGAATCTACTCGAATTGCGTCTTCAGCCGGCTTTAAGGGCGCTAAATTTCGGGTGCTGTCATTTTTATCCCTGCGTCTCATATCCCTTTCAACCGCTTCTAATGACTGAGGGCTTACCAATTTTAATTCTTCGAATCGCCTTAGCGATCTGATTTTTTGGGATGCATCCAGAAAAAACTTCACATCAGCATCCGGAAATACCACGGTGCCCATGTCACGTCCTTCAAACACAGCATTTTTATCCCTGCCCAGATGCCGTTGTAAATCTAAAAGAAAATGCCTCACAACCGGCCTTGCAGAAACCGCCGAAGCAAACATTGATATTTCAGGCGTCCTGATTTGATCTGTAATATCTGAGCCGTTTGATATAAGTCGCAATCCTTTTTCCCCGGGTATAAATTCCATTTTCAGGGTGCTGCAAAGTTTCTCTAAAGCTGTATCGTCATCAGGACTCAAGCCTTTCGATATGGCTGCCAAGGCAACACCCCTGTAAAGGGCGCCGGTATCGATATATCTGTAATCCAAACGATCAGCCAGCAACCGGGTTGTGGTTGTTTTTCCGGCTCCCGAAGGACCGTCGATGGTAATCAGCAGTGGTTTCAAAAGAAAATAGGAATTGTTTTAGGGTATGGTTGATGAACTTGTAAAAAGTCTGATTTTGCTCGCTCCGTAAGCAATTAAAGACTTTTTACGAACCCCTCATGGTTTAAATACAATATTTTTTTCACAACAAGCTTTTTTCAAGAGCCTTTATAAAACGGACGTTCTCTTCATGAAGTCCGACATTGATTCTGATATAACTGGAATAACCATAGGATTTCATGGAGCGGACAATAACACCTTGGCGGAGCATATTTTCATAAATTTCATCAGCATCTTTACATATGTCCACCAGGAAAAAATTGGTTTGTGTGGGAAAATATTTTACGCCCAGCCGGTCAAGCGCATTGTGTAAGAAATCGAGTTCTTCATGTACCAATGCAAGTGTCTTTTTAAAGAAAATCGTGTCGTCAAGTGCTGCGCAGGCGCCGGCCTGGGCCAGTGAATTGGTGTTAAACGGAGGCCTGACTCTATGCAGCAGATTTGCTATTTCTTTCGGCATAATGCCATAGCCGACACGAAGTCCTGCCAAACCGTAAGCTTTGGAAAAGGTGCGAAGCGTAATCAAAGGTCGGGAGTCGTCTATATAGTCAAGGCTTCTGGCACAGTTCTGATCCCGTACAAATTCAATATAGGCCTCATCCACCACGACGATAACTTCAGGTGGAATTTTTTTCAGAAATTTTTCAAAATCATTTTTAGAAACAATGGTTCCCGTGGGGTTGTTGGGGTTGCACAGGAAAACCATTCGGGTTTTCGATGTAATTTCCTCTGTTATTTTTTTCAGATCGATTGAAAGGGATTTTAAAGGAACAAACACCGGTGTTGCACCGACGGCGAATGCCGTTATTTCATACATGAGAAATGATGGCCGCGGCAGTATAACCTCTTCCCCCGGCTGAAGAAATGCATTGGCAAGCATACCGATAATTTCGTCGGAACCGTTCCCTAAAACGATATTGTCCGGCGAGAATCCTAAATGTTCCGAAATTTTTTGTATAAGATTATGACCGCTTCCATCAGGATACCGGTGCAATTTCCCAATGGTACGTTTGATGGTTTCAACAGCCTTGGGAGAAGGCCCCAAAGGATTTTCATTGGAGGCAAGCTTTATGGAATCAACGATACCATATTCCCTTTCAAGGGCCTCAATGGGTTTTCCAGGCACATAAGGCTTTATGGATGAAATGTAATCCGGAACTGACAATTTCATATTTTTGAACATTATTTTTTTTTGTTTAATGGCAGACAATGGAATTTTTTTCTGAAAATTTAAGAACTTTTTCCAATTTCTTCTATAATCTCAAAACACCGGCCCGAATCGACGTCCCTAAATCTTCGATCCTCGATATTCAATATTTATTGGTTTTTGATTCTTTCGATTCCCTTGGAATTTTGTGTTCTACTTCAACCGGGCTGCCTTTTTTCCCTCATCCAGCGCCGCCATATTGATCGGGATAAGTTTTTCTTTAGAAGCAAATTGTTCTTGGACGCATTTGCGCATGACTTCAAAATCTACGATTTTGCTTCGAGCGACAAAAGCGCCAAGTGCGACAATATTTGCGACTTTCGTACTCCCAAGATCTTTTGCAATATCATTGGCCGGCACCAGGAGTTCATCAACATCATCTCGTCCTGCACCGATGGAGATCAATGAACTGTTGATTACCACAACACCCTTTGGCTTCACCATGGGTGCAAATTTTTCCAAAGAAGGACGGTTCATGGCTACCAGGTGCATCGGGTTTTTGATAATCGGAGAACCTATGGGCCTGTCACTGATAGCCACGAGACAATAGGCAGTTCCGCCCCGCATCTCCGGACCATAAGAAGGGACCCACGCCACCTCGGAACCTTGTTCCATTGCAGCATGTGCAAGGATATTTCCGATCAACAAAATTCCCTGACCCCCAAAACCGGCAAACATTACTTCGCTTTGCATTCAGTCCTCCTCAACTTCATCGGGTGTTTTATATTCGCCCAGTTGGTAATAGGGAAGCATATTCTCTTCAGTCCACTTTATGGACTCT
>JAFCZV010000067.1 GCA_019314155.1 Deltaproteobacteria bacterium | reverse complement strand
AAATAACTTACTTTATGGTGTCCTTGAATTTCTCGTCATAGGCGTTCAAGGCCTCTGTCAGCAGTTTGTCCAGATCGTCGTCGATCTCTTCTTTTTCCGAAAGTTCGGAAAAAATCTGCGGATACCGGTCTTCGATAAATGGGTAAAGACCTGTTTCATACTTTGTCACCACGTCGGCCGGATATTTGTCTAGAAAGCCCTTTGTACCGGCGTAAAGTATGGTGACCTGCTTTTCCATGGTAAGCGGCTGATACTGACCCTGCTTCAAAACTTCAACAAGCCTTGCACCTCGTGTAAGCTGTGCCTGTGTTGCTGCGTCAAGATCACTTCCGAATGCGGCAAAAGCTTCAAGCTCACGGAATTGGGCCATCTCAAGCCTCAGTGTACCGGCAACCTGTTTCATGGCCTTTACCTGTGCTGCACCGCCGACTCGTGATACTGAAAGTCCAACGTTAATTGCCGGTCTAATACCTGCAAAAAACATGTTCGGCTCAACGTATATCTGGCCGTCGGTAATTGAAATAACATTTGTGGGAATAAAGGCGGATACGTCACCGGCCTGGGTTTCAATAATCGGAAGCGCTGTAAGAGAGCCCTCACCAAGTTCATCATTCAATTTTGCGGAGCGCTCAAGCAGACGAGAGTGATTATAAAAAATATCGCCGGGGTATGCCTCACGACCCGGCGGACGTCTTAAAAGAAGAGAAACCTGGCGCGGTAGGCAGCAGCCTGTTTTGAAAGATCATCATAAATGATTAAAGCATGCTTGCCGTTGTCACGGAAATATTCACCCATTGAGCATCCTGCATAAGGCGCCAGGAACTGCAATGATGCCGGATCACTCGCGCATGCAGTAACTATTGTCGTGTATTCCATCGCACCGTGCTTTGCAAGAGTATCCGCAACCTGGGCAACTGTTGATTTTTTCTGACCGCATGCAACATAGATACAGTAAATATCCGTATCCTTCTGTGCAATAATTGCGTCAACAGCAAGTGCTGTTTTGCCGATCTGGCGGTCGCCAATGATAAGCTCACGTTGTCCCCTGCCCACAGGCGTCATAGAATCAACAGCTTTTGCACCTGTATAGCAGGGTTCATGAACACTCTTTCTGTCAATAACACCGGGCGCAACGACCTCGATTCTTCTAAACTCTTTTGCATCAATAGGCCCCTTGCCGTCAAGAGGTGCGCCTGTTGTATCAACAACACGGCCCAAAACAGCCTCGCCAACCGGAACCTGAGCGATCCGTCCGGTTCGCTTGACGATGTCTCCCTCCTTGATATGGATGTCTTCACCCATAATGGCTACGCCGACATTATCCTCTTCAAGGTTTAATACCAGTCCCAGAGTACCATCCGCAAATTCAACAAGCTCCATCGTCATAACTTTTTCTAGACCATATACCCTGGCAATACCATCACCAACCGACAAGACAATTCCTGTTTCACTCAGCTCTACCTTCTTGTCGTAGTCCGTAATCTGCTCTTTGATAATTTGACTTATTTCTTCAGCTCTTAGTTCCATTATATACTCTCACCCCTTTTTAATGATTTCCTCATATTGAGCAATTGTGTTTTGATGCTACCGTCCAAAACCAGATCGCCTATTCTGGAAACGATGCCCCCGATAAGACCGGGGTCCTGATCGACCTCCAGGATAATATCTTTACCCGTCCTTGTGGACAGAGTTGTACGAATCTTTTCAACAGTCTCGGATGAAAGTTTCGTGGCCGAAACCAAACTGGCACGTAAAACACCTTTGAGTTCGTCAGCCAGTTTCTGATAAAAGTCATTGATGGTGTGTATAAATCCGAATCGTCCTTTGTCGAACAGTAAAAGGAGAAACGACTTCATCATTTTGGAAACATTGACCTTTTCAATGACTGCCTCTAAAACTTTTTTGCGGCCTGAAACAGCGTAGAGGGGGTTACAAATGGCCTGTTTAAGATCTTTTTCCTTAGACATCAAACTCGCAAACCCGTCTAATTCTTCTCGATAGATTTCAGCTTGACCGTCCTCTTTACCGATAATTAAAAGTGCCTTGGCATAACGCCGTGCTATCGTCAAATTTTTCACTATGCCACCACCTTTTCTAAATATTCATCCACCAATTTTTCCTGATCTTGAGCGGTAATTTTATTTTTTATTATCTTTTCAGTCTTTACCAGAGCCTTATCCAAAATTTCTTCCTGAAGTTTTATTTTGGCCCGCTTGAACTCATGCTCAATATTACGCTGGGCCTGCTCCTCCAATTTCTCAGCCGCCTGTTTCGCCTCATCGATGATTCTCGCCTTGGCTTCGTTCCCCTGCCGGACATAATTTTCGATAAGCTTTTGAGCCTCCTGCTCTAATTGGGAAAATTTTTTATTATATTCCGCCAGCTGTTTTTCGGCCGCCTTCTTCTTTGTTTCCAGTTCGTCGAGTTGATCCTTAATTCCTTTAATCCTGGAATTGAGCGCCTGGGATGTCGGCTTTCTTAAAAGAAAGAAAAGACCGATGGCCAAAACCGAAAAGTTCATGACCTTGTATGTATCCGTCGCCATCCATCCTTTTGACTCGCCCCCGGATTCTGAAGATGCCATGGACACCCCCATAAAACAAAAAAAGAGCAGCGTCATGAAAACCACCATGACCGGCCCTTTTTTAAAAATAAGTCGCTTGAGGCTATTGCCAAAAATTTTCTTCATTAAACAGCCCTCCCCAAAATTTTCTCACTAATCGCATTTGCAAAGGTATCGACCTCTTTCTGTAGCGCTGATCGAACGTTCTCTGCATCCTTTGCGATTTTCTCGCGGATCTCGGCAAGATTTGCTTGAGCCTTTTGATTAATTTCTTCTATTATTTTCCTTTCTTCCTCGGCCGCCTCTTTTAGCAAGGTCTCTTTTTCAATCGATCCTTTGCCCCTGGCTGTCTTAATCCCTGAAACAAAGGCATCGTCTTTCTCTTGTGCATCTTGGTCCAACTTTTCGATATTCTGCTCAAGGCTTATAATTTTTTCTTTTCTTTGGATCAGTATCTTACGAATCGGCTTGTATAAAATGACGTTCAATGCCCATATGATAATCAGAAAATTTGCGATCTGGACAAAAAGCGATCCGTCCGGAATCACCGTAACGCCGCCGGCACCGATGGCAACGCCTTTAAAGGAGAATAAAGACACTGCAACGAACAGCATGGAAATGATAAGATTTTTCAGGTTTAAACCGGAAATTTTCATCAATAGACCCCCTATAGCTGAAACCTGTTTATGCACTTTTTTTAAATATTACGACCACTCATGTTTTAATCGTATTTTAAACACGGCGGTCTATAACATCAGCCATAGATGTTGTCAAAGGTTTTTTTTTTAAAAATTGTCAAATTTTTTCCTTAAACCCGGGCCATCTTTATTGCTCGTAAAGGAACCGCCTCATACTGATGTTCAGCAATAGACCGATGCAAATCATTGTGGTAATGACCGATGAACCGCCATAACTGATGAAGGGCAGTGTCACACCGACAATCGGCATCAGGCCCATGGTCATACCGACATTAATAAAAACATGCCAGAATATCATTGCGGTAACTCCGACGGCGAGGATCGTTCCGAAGGGTTCCCGGCATCTGTAAGCAATGTTCAATCCCCAAATAACGAGAGATAGAAAAAGGCAGAGAAGGAGCAAAGAGCCTATAAGACCCCATTCTTCGGCCAAGACCGAAAAAATGAAATCGGTATGCTGCTCGGGTAAAAAAGAAAGGGCGTTTTGAGTCCCTTCTAAAAATCCCTTGCCGGTAATCATACCTGAACCTATGGCAATTTTAGACTGTATAATATGGTAGCCGGCACCCAGGGGGTCCCGATCCGGATTAAAAAATGTCAATATCCGCCTTTTCTGGTAACCTTTTAGAAAAAACCAGACCAGAGGGCCGGCAACCGTACATGAAGTGACAATGCATAAAAGTGATCGGCGTTCAATTTTTACAAAAACAGTCACGGAACCGGCAATCAGAACGATCAGCATGGCGGTCCCCAAATCCGGTTGTTTAACGATCAAAATAAACGGAATAACCGTCAACATGAAAGGGGTAAGAAGTTCCCGTAAGGTTAAACCTCCGGTATCGGCACGCCTGGAATAATATCTTGTCAGCGAGATTATCACCGCAATTTTTGCAAGTTCTGATGGTTGAATTGAGACAGGCCCCAAGATCAGCCAGCGCCTTGCTCCGCCCACATGCTTTCCGAATACCAATACAGACATTAAAAGCAACATACACACAATATAGATTATGGGCGCCCATCGATCCAATGATTTGTAATTAACCAGAAAAGACAAAACCATTGCGACGATTCCGGCAGAATACCAAATCAACTGCTTGAAATACAACGTTTTTTGAGGCGCTGCCATGTTTGATATTACAGCGCTGTAAAGTGCAATAAGACCCAGGCATGCGATGAATAACGTTAGCCCAAGCAATCCCCAGTCAAAGTATTTTACAAATCGCCGATCGATCATTTCAGCCACGCTCCTGATACTGGGAACTTGCCCATGATCTATGAAACATGATCCATAATGTTGGATTCAGATTATCCATAATTGAATAGATATGCTGTTGATTATAATATTCCCTGGCAACCTCCAACTCCGTTGAAACAGAATCTCCGCTTTGGTCGGACAAACCGGGGGAATGCCGCCGGTTCCGTGATATTCATTCCAATTAAACTCTTGCGCTGTTGCGCCTTGAAGGTCTGCTGATTTCATCGGGGCTTACGGTTGCAGTTCATCTTTTTTTAAGTAGGTTCTGATGATTTCCCTGGCAATCGGTGCCGCAGCGCTTGACCCGTGCTCTCCATGCTCTACAACTACCGTGACAGCGATCTGTGGATTCTCGGATGGTGCATACGCCACAAACCATGCATGCGCTTTTAGGTGGTCGGGCAAATTTTTATCAGACCAGTTGGGATCCTTGCTGCGCCCAACCACCTGGGCGGTTCCGGTTTTACCACTGACACTAAGGCCGCCAATATGTGCAATTCGCCCTGTACCTTTTGGGCTGTTCACAACCTCCCTCAGACCTTTTTTAATAATTCTAAATGTTTGCTTGCCGGCAGGCAGTCGGCCGGCCAACCGCCGTTTGCTTTGAACCACAACCGCACCATCAGCCGTATTGACGGACTTGAGCACCAAAGGTGTATACAATGCTCCGCCATTGGCCACTGCTGAAGTCAAAACAAGCATCTGGATGGGTGTTGCGAGATTATAGCTTTGCCCGATGGCCACAGAAAGGGTTTCACCGCCCTGCCAGGCAATGCCGGTTCGACGCTTTTTCCAAGCTGTTGTTGGGAACAGCCCTGCTACTTCGTGATCCAGATCGATTCCGGTGAGTGAACCCAGCCCGCATGCTTTGGCGTACATCGCCAGTCGATCTATGCCCAGCTTTTGACCGACCTGGTAGAAAAAGACGTCACAGGATTCAGCCAATGCTTTAACAACGTTCACATTACCGTGTCCTCCACGTTTCCAGCATCTGTAAACACGATTTCCATATCTATAATGTCCAGGGCAGTAAAACGTCGTCTTTTCATCGATAACCCCTTCTTCGAGCCCCGCCATTGCGGTTACAATTTTAAAGGTGGATGCCGGAGGATATGCACCCTGAATAGCCTTATTTTCCAACGGTCTTAACGGGTTGGACACAAGCGTCTCCCATTGCTTATGCGACATGCCGTCAACAAAAATATTCTGATCGAATGAAGGAGCGCTTGCCAATGCAAGAATATGGCCTGTATTTGGATCCATGGCTGCAATGGCACCGGCCTTATCCTCTAAAAGCATTTCCGCTGTTTTCTGCAAGGTGTTGTCGATGGTAAGATAAATGTTATGTCCGGGCTGGGCATCCACCGTTTTTAAAATTCTAACAACCTGTCCCATGACATTGACTTCAACCTGTCTACCCCCTCGCTCCCCATGCAAGAACGACTCAAATATTTTCTCAACACCAAATTTCCCGATAAATTCACCCCCCTTACACCCTGGGTATTTACCGGACTCGAGTTCTTGAGAATTAATTTCACTCAAATATCCGATTAAGTGCGCGGCACGCTGCCGCTCGATGTAATGTCTTCGAGACTTGACATCGATGACAACGCCGGGAAGGTCAAATTTGTGAACCTCGACGGCAGCCAGGGCATCCCGTCCGATATCCTTTTTCAAAGGTATTGGCTTATAATGTGATCCCGTCTTGTTATTTTCAATTTTTGACATGAGTTCAGACGCAGGAACATTTATATATTTAGACAATTTCTCAATGGTACCCTTTACCGGTTTGGCATCTTTTAAAATAATGCTGACATCAAACGACGGCCGGTTATCAACCAGCAATGTTCCGGTCCGGTCAAAAATCATCCCTCTCGACGGATCTGTACTCTGCAGACGTATACAATTGTTTTCTGATAATCGTCTCAACTCCTCGCCCTGAATCACCTGAAGATAAAACAGGCGTACCAAAAGAATAAAAAAGGCGACTCCAACGCAAAACATCGCTCTTATAACGCGCTGTTTATACCATTCTGCGTCTGCTGTTTTCTTAACCCTTTTATCCCATTTTCCAAATGAATAATTAAAAAACATAAGAAACATCGGTCCGGTGAATATGGCCCAAAACACCTGAACCCCAATGGTAATCGACATTTCTGATGTGAAGCGCAAACCGGGCTCAAAGATGACACTGCTGCCGACAAATATAAAATTCTCCATCAATACGCCTGCAACAACGATAAACAGCAAAAGCGGATTGTTCCCCACATGTAAAAAAGTTATAACCCATCTCACCCCGATAAACAACCACAGATAGGTGGTTAAATAGAGGCCGAAAGTGCCTCCGGAGATGGCTTCCATCACAAACCCGAAAAAGAGAATAACCGGTATGCTTTCACGGAGGGGACGGAAGATGCACAAGTAAATGACAAATGGGGTAAGGAGATCATAAAATCCTTGGAATAAGGGGATATAGGGCATAACTGTGGTCTGAACGATGATCAGAAAAAGACATATACAGACATGATAGCAATAGGTCATTTCTCTCGCTCAAACTCATGTTTTTTAGGGTTCAATACAACCAGAACCTCTTCGAGTTTTTCAAAATCGACATAGGGGGTAACGGTTACCTCCTGAAAGATCCCCGACTTGGGCTTGATGACGCCCGAAACATACCCGACTGCAAGCCCTTTAGGGAAGACACCGTCGAGCCCTGATGAAACGACAATATCATCCACCACAATATCATGTTTGCGCAAAACATATTTAAAAAGGCATTGACCGGCTGAACCGCCCTTGATGATTCCCCGCGCCCTTCCCCGTTGAACCAGAGCATCGACTGCGCTGTTATGATCAATAATCAGGAGAACCTTAGAATAATGGGCGGACACCTCCGTAGTTTGTCCTGCAATTCCTTCCGGAATTACGACGGCCATTCCTTTTTCGACACCGTCATGTTTTCCCTTATCGATAAGAACAGTCTTAAACCAGGGAGAAGGGTCCTTTCCAATGACCTCAGCTGCCAGGACGCGATCGGTGATGGTTTTCTGGAAGTTCAGCAGGTTGCGAAGACGCGCATTGGAAAGTTTAAATTCCTTAAACTGAATATTTTTTTCAAAAGCGCGGTTTAAGTTTTTTCTTAAGCTCTCATTCTCTTTTGCCACATTAACCAGGAAAAAATAGTGACGCCAAATATCTCTTACAAAGCGGATGGAAGTGCTGGTAGCTTTCTGGAAAGGCGCAACAATGGAGATGGCAATCCTTCCCGGTCCATAATAGGAGATATAGCGGCGATTGAAAACGGAGAGTAGTATGATGTTGACTGCAATCAGAACGATCACACCAACAATCATCACCATCTTTTTGGAAAACATTAAACTATTGAATTACAACTTGTTTGAGGATTTCAATGCTGTCAAGAGCTACACCGGAGCCGAGTGCAACGGTGAGTAACGGATCCTCGGTAATCGTTATGGGGAGACTGGTTTCCTCTCTGAGAAGCTTATCCAGGTTCTTTAATAGTGCGCCACCTCCCGTTAATACAATTCCTCTGTCAACGATGTCGGCGGCCAGCTCCGGAGGTGTCTGTTCCAAAGCAATTTTGACGGTCTCTACAATGGCATCAATCTGTTCGGAAATTGCCACACGTATCTCTTCCGAATCGATGGCCAGAATCTTTGGGATACCTGAGGCAAGGTCTCTTCCCTTTACTTCTATGGTTTCAAGATCCTGAGGCTCCGGATATGCATTCCCGATGGTGGTTTTGATGATTTCAGCTGTGCGCTCACCGATCAGCAGGTTATATTTTCGTTTGATATACTGGATAATCGCAGCATCCATCTTATTTCCGGCCACCCGAATAGATCTGCTGTATACAATTCCCGCAAGAGATATCACCGCAACCTCAGTGGTGCCGCCACCGATATCGACAACCATATTACATATCGGTTCGGTAATGGGAAGGCCGGCACCAATTGCCGCTGCCATGGGTTCTTCAATCAGAAACACCTCGCGCGACCCTGCCGACTCGGCCGATTCTTTGACCGCGCGTTTTTCAACCTGGGTAATTCCCGATGGAACGGCAATAACAATTCTTGGTCTGACAAACGTCCGTCTGTTGTGAACCTTGTGAATAAAATGGCGGAGCATCGCCTCTGTTACTTCAAAATCAGCTATTACACCATCGCGCATGGGACGAATCGCCGTGATATAACCGGGTGTTCTACCCAGCATATTCTTGGCCTCAAGGCCGACAGCCAGAACACGGTTTTTCACGCGATTGTCTGTACGCACAGCAACTACAGAGGGTTCATTCAACACAATACCTTTGCCTTTAACGTAAACCAGAGTATTTGCCGTACCCAGATCGATGGCAAGATCCGTTGAAAAAATACCTAAAATTTTATCGACGAATAGACCCATAACACCTCATCTTTATACACTAAGAATATGCACATCTTTTTCATTATACACTCTGAAAAAGATGTGAAAAACAGCCTGAATTCACTAAATATACAAAATTATCAAAATTATTCCATAATTACAAGAGAAATATCAAGATATTCTTTTTTGAATGTATCTGCTATCCGACACATTTTCTATGACCGCGTCATGTAACTTCGGCCTGAAGGCTTTGATTCGGTTATTATCTCGGGATGGATGGATGCGGTTTGTCAACAGGATAATAATAATACCACGATCGAGATCCATCCAAAAGGATGTGCCGGTGAACCCAAGATGTCCAATGGTTCTTTCTGAAAAATAGCGGCCACAACTCGGATCGACCGAAGACGGGGTGTCAAAGCCAAGGGCCCGGCCTTCACGCTCTATCCTTTTAATAAACGTTTGCACCAAATCGATATCAAATACACCCGTTGAAGGGTTCCCATGGTATACGGTCATAAGCTCGGACAATAGGAAAAGGATGTCCACGGCAGTCCCGAAAAGTCCGGCATGCCCTTCAATGCCGCCCACTGCATAGGCATTATCATCATGAACCTTACCATCCAAAAGGATACCTCGCCAAGGACAGCGTTCGGTTGCAGCAAATTCTGCTCGGCGGGACTTTCCATCCATATCGACAAAAAATAGATTGTTAAGACCCAGCGGACGGTAAATATTTTCCGTAACAAAACGATCCAGCCGGCGTCCTGATATCTCTTCGATCACCCAGCACAAAATCATAAATCCGATGTCACTGTATATGGTCTGTTCACCGGGGGCATGTATCAGAGGCTCTTTTGCCAGAAGTTCCCTTAATGCAACTTTTCTTTGATGGGGTTCAATTTTACACAACAATTTATAATAGGGACGATAATCCGGAAGCCCGGAATTATGATACAGCAGATGTTCTATCCGGATCTTTTTTTTGTCCTTATTATTAAATGACGGTAAAATCGATCCCAGACTCTGTTCCAAAGACAGCTTGGAATGTTCTAACAGATGCATGATCGCGAGCGAGGTTGCCAGCGGTTTGGTCAAAGAGGCCAGGTCGAAAACCGTTTCTTTGGTCATTTGACGGCCGGCAAATAGATTTGCAGAACCGTACGCCTCGAAAAAAACAGTAGCCCCGTCCAACGAGACCAAAAGGACGCCGCCGGGGAACACATCGTTTAATACAGCGTCTTTCATCAAACGGTCTACGTGGGTCATGGTCCAATCTCTTTATCGTTCAATCCGGCTTTAACGCGCACGCCCCTCATTTCCTAACAGCCGGTTCATGGAACAACAGCCGTTCCTTCCCGGTGTCAAGGGTTGCACCGAGTCCTAGAGGAATCATGATATTGCGTCTCCCATGGCCGATTTCAAAACCTGCCATAATCGGAATGTTCATATCCTCGAAGATATCGCCAACAAGGACATAAATTTCACTCAGAGGACCGCAGTCTTCAAAAGAGCCGAGAACCAGTCCGGCGATCCCGTTGAAACATCCGGCAAGTTTCATTTGGGTCAGCATTCGGTCGATCCGGTAGGGTGCCTCCCCCAGATCCTCGAGGAGCAGAATCTTCCCCTTGAAACTTGGAGCATAAGGGGTGCCCACCAGGTGACACAAGGTGGTCAGATTTCCGCCGGCCACCAACCCTGAAGCCAGACCAGGACGAACGACCATGCCGTTTTCAGGCACCAGTTCAAGGGGTGTGTCGGATGTCAGCGCCCATTGCATTGCCGCGATGGTCTCTTGGGCGGCATCGGCCAGGGTGGTTACCACAGGTCCGTGAAAAGTCACCAGGTCGCACCGGTCGTGGAACACAGACAAAAGCACCGAGATATCGCTGAATCCCACAAAAATTTTTGGATTCTTTTGAATGGTCGCAAAATCGAGAAACGAAAGGATGCGCATGCTCCCATATCCGCCCCGGGCGCAAGCAACCGCCTGGATGGTGGAATCGGCAAAAAGACGATTCACCTGGTCCGCCCGCTGGACGTCGGTTCCGGCCAGGAATCCGCGCTTTTGGAAAATCGTCTCATCAAAAACCGCCCGAAACCCCATCGATTCCAGAACCACCCTTCCCTTCATGAATTTTTCCGGATCAAAGGGACCGGCAGGCGCAACAATGCCGACAGTATCCCCCGGCTTCAGGCGGGTCGGCTTAACAGATTTTTTCTCCTGAGTTTCCATGGTTATTTTTTATGGTATTGAATTATCAATTTTGGTCAAAGAAAACCCTGAATCGAATTTTGAGTCGATTCGGTTTTAATAAAACGAATTTTTTGCGGCATCGTCAATAAAATTTTGAAAATAATTACAATATTTACGTTTTCAACACCCATAAAGAATTTTCGGAACGCAAAATTTGGCTTCCAAGATTTCGGCATCATACCTTGACAGGCCAGATTTGAAGTGTTACTTACTTGCTTACCGTCGGGGCGTGGCGCAGTCTGGAAGCGCACTTGAATGGGGTTCAAGGGGTCGGAGGTTCAAATCCTCTCGCCCCGACCAAAAAAACAATCTAACCAAAGGCACTTGCATTGTAAGTGCCTTTTTTATTGATCATTTAACACGTACTCTCTTTTGGATGGTCAGGCAATGGTTACTTTATATGTAAGGATTAAAATCACCTTTAAGATTCTGAAATCATATTTTATTTGACATTAAAACGATCTTACCATACTGCATTAATTGAGATTCTCTTTCTGACAACTGATCTTCATCTCATCTATCTTAATTTTATACATTTTTTTTCTGTTGGCTTGATTACTGAAGACTACCTTTGGTATGCTTGAAAATATCAAAATTTCTCAATAATGCAAGAATTCTTAACTTTACAGCACTCTAAATTATTCCCATTTTTGGGAATTGGAGATCCTTCTAATGGCCGAAAAACCTACCTATGAGGAATTAGCACAAAGAGTCCAAGATCTGGAGCAAGAAAAGCTTGAAAGTAATATGATGAAGGAGACCGAAGTCCGTGGTGAGAAATGGCCTGCTCATAAAATTGAATCAGGAATGAATTCGGAGATTCATATTCCAGAGGTTGAACTCGACTCTATCATCAATGTCGATGACATCCAGTCGATCATGGACGAATTTTGTCATCTAACTAATATGGTAACAGCCATACTTGATCTGAAAGGGAAAGTGATCGAAGCTACAGGATGGCAGGATATCTGCACTAAATTTCATAGAATTAATCCTAAAACAGCTCTCAACTGCACTGAAAGTGATCTCTTTTTAGCAAAGAACCTTAAGCCTGGAGAATATGTCAGCTATAAATGTAAAAACGGTCTATGGGATGTTGTTACTCCATTATATGTTGAAAACAAACACTTAGGAAACATATATACCGGGCAATTTTTTTATGATGATGATCATATAGATGAAGATTTTTTTATCAAACAGGCAAAGGCATGCGGATTTGACAAAGATTCCTATTTAGATGCATTGCGACGCGTACCGAGATACAGTCGAGAAACCATTAGCCATCTAATGAACTTTTTAGTTAAGTTTACTACATATATTTCTAAAATTGGTTACTTTAATATACGACTTGAAAAGGAAATTCGTGAACGCAAGCAGGCAGAGGAGGAAAAATCGCTGCTTGAAGCTCAACTCCAGCAGACTCAGAAAATGGAAAGCATTGGCACCTTGGCCGGAGGTGTTGCTCATGAAATCAACAACCCCATAAACGGCATCATGAACTATGCGCAGTTGATTGTGGACCGAACAGACGCCGAAAGTTCTCTTTCTGAGTTTGCCGGAGAAATCATTCACGAAACCAAAAGAATTGCGACCATCGTACGAAATCTGCTCACATTTGCCCGGGAAGAAAATCAAGCCCACAGTTCTGCAATATTAAAAGATATTATTGATAATACGATGTCTTTAATTCAGACGGTGTTTAAGCGGGATCAGATCAGCCTGGAGGTGGATGTTTCAGAGGATTTACCCAAGATCAAATGCCGCAGCCAGCAGATCCAACAGGTGATCATGAACCTCATGACCAACGCACGGGACGCTCTCAATGAGAAATATTCAGGATATGATGAAAATAAAAAGATCGTTATTTCTTCAAGTTTGTTCAAAAAAAATGGAAAAAGATGGATCCGAACAACGGTGGAAGATCATGGTGTAGGGATCGAACCAGATATAAAAGAAAGAATATTCGACCCCTTTTACACAACAAAGGACAGGACTGTCGGAACCGGTCTGGGGCTTTCCATCAGTTATAGTATCGTTAAGGACCACCACGGTGAATTGAGGGTTGAGAGCGAACCCGGGCAGTACACCAAGTTTCACATGGATCTACCCGTGGACAATGGCTGGAATCTTGAAAAAGATATCAAGGGTTAATGAGATTCATTCTCCTTCAAAACCAGCCCTCAACACATCACGGGGATAAGCCATGCAGGTAGAAAGGTGTTCGGGCACCATAATCTCGATTCCATTTGATAATCACAAAATCGATGCTCTTTTATACGGGATAACTACTAAAAATAAACATATAGAGGAAAGGCCTGTAATTCTTCGCCTACATGGGACCTTGGGCAATCTGCTTGATGAAACTGAACATGAGCTGCCAAGCGTCCTCGCTGCCCATGGTTTTTCTTCTTTAACTATGAACACACTCCTTGCCAACCTGGGTCTTTTTTTCGGATTCGGCATATTCGACGACACAATGCCCCAGATCGATAAAGCGTGTGAGTTTCTCAGGAAGGCAGGATTCAAAAAAATCGTCATTGCCGGACACGGACTCGGCGGCTGCATGGCCATAAGGTATGCAGCGTTGAGTCATGATTTTCTGGAACTTCCCGCTGTCAAAGGCGTCATCGCCATTGCAACCCCCTACTCAATGCCGGACACCATCCGTCGAAGGTGGAGAAGGTTTAACAGCGAGCCCACCTATAAAGAGATTTACACGAGAGCAAAACCTATTTCCAAACCCTCAGCAGGAGAAGAACCTGCCCGGGACGAACCCTTTGTTGTGAAACGTGCCCACGGAGACACTTACCTCCCCGAACATAGTGAAGTGTACACGCTTAAAACCTGGTGGTCCCTTGCAGGTCCTGAGGCTGAAGGGACTAAAGTGTATAAACACATCGGACGGGTGGAAGTACCGATTCTTCTCGTCCACGCCTTGCATGATGATATCGTCGAACGTAGCGAGTTCGAGGACCTGGGTAAAGTTGCAATGGACGCGGGGAATAGTGACGTCACTCAGTTTTTTCTCGAAACCGGTCATACGTTTGAAGGCAGGCACGATGAACTTGGTCAAATCACCATAAGGTGGCTCAATGACCGCTTTTCTTAAAGTTGAATCAAAGCTTGACCGTAAATGGCCGGAAGGAGTTAGAAGTAAATGAAGATTCATGGACGGCAAGAGTTGATCAGATTCAGAACCCGGGATAGTTTCCTGATAAGCTCTCTACTGATTACAGCGGAATCCGACCCCAAAGAGGAAATCCTGGATATTCCGATATTGCTCCAGATTCATGGTCTGTTGGGCCATTTCCTAGCGAGAGGCACCCCGCGCCTTTTACCACACGCACTCGTTAAGCGCGGTTTCAACGCCATGTCTATGAACACAAGACTCGCCTATGCAGGGCAAATCACCGGCCAGGGCATCTTCGATGACACAATAAAAGACATAGACGCTGCCGTTGAGTTTTTGACTAACGAAGGGTTTAAAAATATTTTCATTTTGGGCTATAGTTTAGGCGCCTGTATGGCTGCATACTGGGCCTCAAACAGAGAACACCCAAATGTGAAAGGATTAATCCTCGAAGGCGTCCTCTACTCAAGCCCCGATAGTAAAAGAAAACGATTTGCAGAATGGGGGAGTTTTCCCACTTACGAACAAGCATCTGAGAACGCAAAAGCCGTGCTTGGAGATGATCCTTACAACAGTGCGCATGATGAAATCTTAATTTTTTATCATTCCAGGGGTCCAGTCCAAACTTGGAACCTTTGAGTGACGAAATTTTCACGTACAAAACCTGGTGGTTCATGGCGGGCCCTGAGGCTCATGCTGCAATGACATACAAGCACATTGATAAGATCAATCTGCCCATTCTAATGATTAGAGGGGAAAATGATCATATTGTTGAGGAATGGGAACCAGAGGTATTGGCACAGATCGCTCGAAAATCAGGAAATCAGAAAGTCAGGGTAAGACAGATCCCCGATGCAGGGCACGATTGTATGGAAAATTCTGATGAGATGCTAAAAGAGATAATTCATATGCTCACAAAATGGTCTAAAGAATAAAATGCTTTTTCGACAGTCTCGCTATGTATGGCAGGAATTTTAAGCCTCAAATCTTGGCAAGCTATACGACCTGAAGTGTTTCAAGGTGATGTAAATTGATTAGGATTAATTGTCGAGTCCTAAACTTTTTTTAATTTCCTTCCACTTGACAATGGATATCGGTTTTAACCCGATTAAATCGCATTGAGGAATCCAACCTACTGTAGAGTTTGGAATATAAAAACAATTTTGCCCCTTGAAAGGTCCATCATCAATTATCCATCCATCTTTTACGCCAATGTTTTTACCTGCAAGTTTTTTTACCTTGGTGGTGTATTTCATCTTTTTCGACGGTTGAAATATCGCTTCATAAAACATGAAAATTACCCTCACAAAAAATAAAGGACACTCCCTCATATTTTGGGGAATGTCCTTTTTTCTAATTAAAACTGTCAGTTAAACCAAAGTGACATTTGTTGCAGAAGGACCTTTTTGACCCTGCTCAATATCAAAGGTTACTCGATCGCCTTCATCAAGAGTCTTGAAACCGGTTGCATTGATTCCTGAATGATGAACAAATACATCCGGACCATCTTCTTGCTCAATGAAGCCATAGCCTTTGCTACTATTAAACCATTT
>JAFCZV010000449.1 GCA_019314155.1 Deltaproteobacteria bacterium | reverse complement strand
GACCAGAAATTTCCCTTTTGACAGCTCCATCGGGGGCCGCGCCTGATCCGATATCTGGAGAATGACAGGACCCTCAGAGGGCGGCAACTCGGAGGGGTGGCTGGAAAAAGCCGTATTCATCAACACCATGTCAGCCACTGGTGCGAGGAGAATCAACATGGCCGCAAGTGCAATAAGAGCCCACCCCTTGAGGATTCGCCTGTTCTTACTCGATGTGGAATGTGGTGTCACAAATACCTTTTAAGATCTGCTGAAGGTTTTCTCGAGTCATTACTGTTTTCCGAGTCTGGATTTTTCATACATTTCCACGGTCTTGTGACGGCAATTCATGAAACATCAAGGCCAGCAAGAAACTCATGAATCCCATCTTCCGAGAACCAAACCGGGTCCCATGGCTCGTTTCCCACCAAATTTCTATACCGTTCTTTGAAGACATAAACCCAGGCAGTAATGTTGCCCCCGTCAGTCAACCCACATTCGGCCATTTCCTTCTGATAATATTCTCCCTCAAATGTATCCAATATCTTCAGGTCGCTCTTGCTTACATTCAGATAGATAATGCCATCAACATAGTCTCCGCTGGTTCCAGGAAGTACTGTCGGATATATCTCGCCCCGTATCTTCCTCCTCTGGTAACCATACAATCTTGCGCCTACCTTTTCATATATACCACCCACCACTTTCGACCAAACTCCATCGAACATGAGGGAACCGTAGGTAAAAACATGTACATCCATACGTATCAATGCAATCTTAACGATTGAGCTAACCGGAGTGAAGAGGGGGCAAGCGTTTTACGCTTTTTTGTGGTTCTTCCGGTTTTTGCCAAGGTAGCTATGCCCCGCGCTCCCCGCAACACCACTAGTATCAAGGGCAGGGTGGGCTGCGAAACAAAGAGCATTCGAGCAACCGCTTCTTTCCATGGCCGTGTGGAAAACCGAGGTTTGAGCTTGCGGGATGACTCTCCAACAACCCTAAGACTGCAACATTGATAGCTGCGACTATGCTGCTTTGTGGAGTAGGTCACCCTGTCCTTACTGCACTCGCCGGATGCTACCTTGGCAAAAACCGGAAGAACCTTTTTTGTTCGGCGATGGGTTCAGCTTAGCAAATCGTTCTTGGAGTCATTGTCTTTTTCATCATACATTAACCAGTTAAGGTAAAATCTCCTCTAGTTCCTTTAGTTTGGCAATACCCCATTGTATTTCTTCTGGCTCGTAAGCGGGAAAAGTCAAGCGCGTAAACAAGCCGTCCTTGCGCTTTTTTTCTCTCAAATTAGGAGCGACAGCGTCCCAGGCCGCGGCGATACCAACGCCGGCTTCTTTGGCAGATTTTATAAAGGATTCTTCTTTGTCGGGTGTTATTTTCTGCAAGCTGACACTGGCAAAAAAGCCTCCGCTGATATCAACAGAAAAGGCTTCTGGAAAATGAGCATTAAGCGAAATATTTAATGCATCCATTTTCGGTTTATAAAGAGTGCATAAATAGTCTAAGAATTCTAAATATTTACCAGATTCTATGAAATCTGCTATGAATGCTTGAGTCGGTAAGTTGGGATTGATCCGGGTGTTGGCAACAACCTTACCCATGTGCTCTACATAGTCTTTTGGCAGAACGATGTATCCACACTTCGTCCCCGGAGAAATAGTTTTTGTAAAGGAGCTCATCAAAATAGGTCCCCATTCTGAAACTGTTATAGAGGTATTTTGATTTCCATCATAACGAAGCAGTTCATAACAAATGTCCCAAGCACACAGGATGCCCTTTTCTCTGCATATCTGTTCAACAGCCTGCCGATTCTCTTCAGAGTAATTAATGCCAGTGGGATTTTGATGAAACGGAATTCCGTAAAAAACTGCGGCTGGGATCTTATTCACGACTTTTTCTAATTGATTGAGGTTTATTCCAGTCGATGTCAATTCAACTCCAATCAGATTATGCCCGTACCGTTCTGCATCGACCATTGTGCGATCATAAGTCGCTTCCTCAACAATAATATTGCTTCCTCTCGGGAGTGACTTGAAAAAAAGTGAAATCACTTCCAAACCGCCATTGCCAACAATAACTCGCTCCGGATCAACTTGATGTGACTGGCCTATAAGATCTCGCAATGGCTTAAAGCCATTAAAATGGCCATACTGAAGCACCTCTGTTCCGTATCGTTTTATCGCTTTTTCATAGCCCTCGGATGCAATTGGTATGAGGCGCGACAGGGCTTCTTCAGCAGGAATACCCCGTAAGAAATTGATTGATTTTTTTTCGCTTGCTTTACCCACCGTACAATCCTCCCATTTTTCAACCATTTTAAAAGGTGCTTTTATCTACTTAAGATGAAAGCTGACAAGATGCAAGATGTGAATAGCACAGCATTGGGTCGGGAACAAGGGAAAAGGGGTAAAACCAGAAAGGTATCAGGGAAATACAGCTTGTTATGGTTTTCTCGCTTTTCTAGCCTTTGCCTTTTCTCGCCGCGCAACGAAGTTGTGCTCTG
>JAFCZV010000448.1 GCA_019314155.1 Deltaproteobacteria bacterium | reverse complement strand
GAGTACACGACCCCTATGTTCGACACTGGTGGGAATTTGAAAAGCAAGATGAGTATCCTTCCCCGACGCATAGTCTGAAAAGATTCTTTCGGAGCCAGGACAAACTTGCCGGTCTGCGCATTGAGCAAGACTTGAAACAAGCATTATACGGCGCTGACGCGGTTATTTTCGCAGTAAGGCATAAGCATTATTTAGACCTTGATCCCGATACAGTGGTGGAGACTGCTGGCGCACCGTTGGCGGTAATCGACTGCTTTGGAATACTAGATGATGTAAAAATCAAGCGCTATTTCGAACTTGGCTGTGAGGTAAAGGGTTTGGGTCGTGGTCACGTCAAGCGTATTAAGGATCAGGTGCGAGTCGAAAGAGAAGAAATGTTGATGGCATTAAGTGCCAAGCGTAAAGCGGACAGCACATAGCGAAGGCTATGGATTATACGTAAAATAAGTGGGATGCTGCGAAAATTTTAAGCGCAACAATTTTTACGATTTCGCTACGAAAATCGTAAATTCAAGACCGGTACTTTCTGCTATAAACGACAGGTTTTTGAGGTCCTAAAATATTTGTGATATCGTTTTTCAATAAGGGCAAATCTTCTCTTTGGGGTTTGCCTTTTTGATTTTTAATCGAGTTTACGATATATGCAATTGCGTTTGCTTCTATTATCCTCCCAATAATGCCATAGCTATGCATCACAATATGTTGTATTATTTTTTCTTGACATACAAGATACACTATTCTAATGTTTTTTAAAAAGAGTTTTTTTGTGCATTCCAAAGAATAGATTTTTTGACCCCGAAAGACCGACAATAAGGAGGGTTTCAAAAATGTCTACCCGCCAAGAAAGTCGCAAATACACCAGAACTAAGATCAGGTGGCCTATTACTATACAACTCCCCGATGGTCCAATAGAGGGACAAACAGTAGATCTCAGTATAAATGGTGCCTATATCTACAGTAAGCAGAGACCGAAGATCGGCAAAATCCTTAGTGAGCAGATACCGAAACCCGGAGAAATTTTTGCAATAACGATTAAGCCACCAAAACGCTCGTCTTTTGAAATCAATGCAGAGTTACTCTGGATGTGTGATGAGAGGATAACATCCGTTGATATGGGCACCTGTTTCACAAATATCTCTGATGAAGACCGCCTGTTTCTTTCCGCGGTGGTCTCAGGCTAACTCAAATCAGAGCTAAATAAGTCTTCATGATAAATAGATCGAAGCTGAGGACTAAAATCCGGAATTGCTTTCTTATTAGACTTAAAGGGTTTGGACGAAAAAAAATCTTTAAAAATGGTTAACTATGAGCAACATTTTACCCGATAATGGTGGTAGGCGCATGGGGATTGAGCGTCGTCAGTTCTCTTATACATTACATATTCCTGCGCGCAGGACCAAAGAGAGAAGAAGTGGGCTTGATAGAAGACTAAAACCAAGGATATCAAAATAATTTATATTTGAAACGGATAGGGCTTTCATCAAAGGGCGTAATTCGCAATGATTGAAATATTAAGAAAAATGTTTGAGGCTAAGCCTGAAAGATCGACAATAGTATTAAAAGAAAAATGTTCAGCCTGTGGGTGTGAAGTACTAATTGAAATAACACCTACTTCAGGAGGATATGGATTACAAGGTGGGGAGTTATTTAAGTGCTCAACCGACGAATATTGTGCAAAATGTGCTGCTTGTTACAAAGTTAACCAAAAAAATAAAAGATTCAAGATTTAAATTGAGGTATATGTCAGATTGCAGCACATCAAATTTGTTAACTCTCATCTCCAGCAACCAATTAGCATGCCTGCAACGTGATACATTTCAAGTTTTCTCCCTCAGTCCAAAAGTGCAGATAGCTATTTATCGCAGGAATTTCAAGGATAAAATCTTTACAGATATCACAATGCCTGCTAAATTGTTTTTAGGCCAGATACTGGCAAGTAAACACAAGTTGGCATTCCGTTTCGATTCATTTCCGCTGGTTAATTGCGACCTTAGACAACGAGTCAAAAGAATGAATTAAGATGATGGTGTATAAACACAATATTACTGTTTCTGAAGAGAACATAGATGCAATCGGACATGTAAATAACGTACAGTACATACAGTGGATGCAAGACGCAGCTATCCAGCATTCAAACAATACAGAGTGCACTAAGTTGACCGAGGTTCAGGGAGCTGCCTGGGTAGTGCGAACACATGATATAGAATATTTCCGTCCGGCATATGTAAATGACCAAATTACCGTACTGACATGGGTATCTAATTTTCGCAAAGTTCGATCCTTGAGAAAATATAAATTCATTCGAGATTCTGATGGGGCAATATTGGCCAAAGGTGAAACCGATTGGGTATTTGTTGATGTTAATAACGGTAAGCCACATAGAATCCCAGCGGATGTAATGAATACATTTACTGTGGTGTCGAAGGAACAAGAACCATGATTCATCCAAACAAAAGCTGTTGCACTATCTATGAAACACACGTATCATTTCCGAAA
>JAFCZV010000447.1 GCA_019314155.1 Deltaproteobacteria bacterium | reverse complement strand
GTGATGATGGAGCATGGCCACAGGTACGATTTTTTTAACAGTCCCCAGCAGCTGGTCAATCCGGATCATATCCTACCCCCTGGATATTTTGTGTCCCGGCTCTGGGCGGCCGGTATGGAGGCGGAAGCCGATCAGGAGGGGGCCCTTTCGGCGGAGGAAACAGACCAAGGGCCCTTCGGGGACAGGAAACTCGCGTTTCCCCTGGCCTGGGATGTTGCCTTGATTTACACCGAGGTCCAGTTTCCGGCCCTGGTCCCGCCATCGCTCAACGAACCGGTCGTCCTCATGAGCGGGATCGACGGGTACGCGGACCCGTTTTCTTTTGAAGGCGCCAAGGAGATGTACGTCAACGGGAACATAGAAACCCTTTGGCCCGATACCCAGGATCAAAACGGTGTCCAGGCAACCATGCCCGTGGCCATAAGCATTTTAAACGGGCACAGCGATCTGTTCGTCGAGGCGGAGGTTGAATACCTGGAAAACGAAGGACGGGACATCCGTATCGTGGTGTTTGGCCATACGCACGAGCCCATGCTTGACGTCTATCCGCCGGGTGACCAACACGCGGGTATTTACGCAAATACCGGTTCCTGGATCAACGAGGCATCGACCGGATACCTCGGAGGCAGCGCCTATAAAGTCAGTCAGGACCTTTGTGGTCTATACACCGGCCGCGTGGACGGGCTCAAACCTGGACGTGGTCACCCTGTATCAGTACAACCTCTCCAACGACGGCACGACGTACGAAGCAGTCAAACTGGCTGAGGAAAGCCTCAATGTTGGACAAATGCCTTAAGGCCGTTTGAAGGGATTAGGGTCAAACCTTGACGGACTGTTGCCCAATATAAGGGAATTGCATAGCCTGGTATATTATAGTTTCTATGATCCATCTTACCCAATACTTCCGGGATGAGCAAATGACTGTGGGATCCTTGTTTCTGGTGCCGATGTAACAGGAACTTTCACAGGTGACTATGATGAGCAGTTCACAGAGACCACTGGCCTTGATGGAATAGCAGAAATTACTACGTCTGAGTATGCTAAGAAACCTTCATACGAATTCTGTGTGGATGATGTGAGTCATGGGACCTTGACATATGAAACAAATGACAACGTAGAGGATTGCAAGAGAAAATAACACGAGGTTAATTTCTGTACGATATCTGTATAAAGGTCGAAGGTGGAGTACTGGCATTATGGATGAAATCATATTAAATAAAAAAACAGGTTATTGATAAATTATGGGCGGTGATTTTCAGTGAACGCATTTGTTCTGGACCTTTTGTTAAGCTTTGTCGTCGGGGGAACATGGGTCGTGCTTGCATCTATGGCGGCTCAGCGTTTCGGCGGTAAAGTGGGCGGCTTCATTGCCGGGCTCCCGGCCACGTCGGTGCTGGCCATATTTTTCATTACATACACCGAGGGTGCTCGCCACGGATACGACGTAACGGGCGTTTTTCCCCTGGCCATCTCCGGCAACGCCGTTTTTTTAGCCACATTTGCCGCCTTTTCAAAAAAACGCTTTTCAACCGGACTACTGGCTTCACTGGGCATATGGATACTTGTCCAGTCGGTTCTGCTTTACTTCCATCCCGTTCGGTTCGATTTTGTGGTTATCCTTGGCATCGTGCTGTTTCTGGTTTCATTCTTGTTTATCGCCAGTCTCGATACTCCCGATCCAGGTACCCAGCCTGTCCGGCACGGAATGGTTGAGATCGCGATTCGGGCCGGCGCCGGAGGATCCATCATCGTCCTGGCCATGCTCGGTTCCCGTTTGGGTGGCCCGGTTTTTGGCGGCATTCTCTCAGCATTTCCAGCCACGGTCGTAGCCACACTCGTTATTACGGATGTATATGGGGGAAAAGATCTGGCAAGAATCATGGCGCGCCCGATGATGGTCAGTGGGGTCGTCAACTGCATGGTTTTCGCCCTGGCGTACCGGCATGTTGTTCTGTATATGCATATTATAAATGCCCTGGCCAGTGCCTATGCTGTTACCCTGGTAAGTGCCGCATTCACATTTTACTGGATGAACATCTATCACCGGGAACATGCCCGCGCCATCCATACTTGATCAAGGAGGAAGTTTTATGGCAGACATATCGGATCTGGATAAGGATTTGTTGGAAAGATTGACCGGTGAAAATCCAGACCGTCAGGTTACCCGGGTTGAAGGCTCCCGATGGGGACGGCTTATTTTGCCGGCCCCTGATGAAGTGAACAGACGTCCGGATGAAGGACTCAGGGTACTTTGTATCGGTTCCTGGACCCTGGGGCTTCTGGCTTTTGAAACATTGTTATTATTAGAGAAAGATAGTCCTGAAGGGGTTAAGCTGGTTGGCCTATTGACTGATGATCCTTTAGATGTTGATGCGAAAATATCCTTAAAAAAACGGTTCTGGCGATACTACGAAGAAGCGGAGAGGGAAGAATACGAGTGGGGGCTCCTGCACCGCGCTTTGTCCATGGGAATCCCATGTTATACCGGAGAGGTAAAGATTCAAGCATTTCGAGAGATCCTCGGTGAATGGGCTCCCGAAGCCATTGTTGTAGCGGCTTTCGGGCAGGTGATTGACGAGACGATTATCGACTTTCCCGCTTACGGCATCTACAACGTGCATCCATCCGATTTGTTACACTGTCATGGGGCAGGCCCTCAGCCCTGGGAGGATCTGATCGAACGAAAGGCATCCTCTGCGCGTGTTACCCTCCACCGGGTCTCCCCGACCATTGATGACGGAGATATCGTGGGCCAGTCTCCGAGCATAAACGTGCGCTTGCCCGACGACAGTGTTTCCGACGACGTACGAATGATAGGTGAAAAAGTTCTGGTTCCCGTGGGGCCGATGGTGAGGGAACTGGCACTGGCACTGATGGATAAAAAAGCGACCGGAGGGAAAGGATCGTTGGATTCACTGGATTTTGAACGCATCTTCGGCCCGGATTTCAAGTCAAAACTAATGGAGCCGTTGGATCCCGTAAAAAGGGGGCATATCTTGCCGCTGCTCTATGATGAGGAGCAATACACGGTTTAAAGTCAGCAAAATTAAGACTTGGCTCGAAACACGGTTGCTCGAACTTATTCAAACATCAGGCGAACCTGTGATAGCTGCAATGATGTGCGACTATCAACCTTCCGAA
>JAFCZV010000446.1 GCA_019314155.1 Deltaproteobacteria bacterium | reverse complement strand
GCCATTATTGAATACCTTGATCTTTTACGTCCCATCTTTAAAAAAACTTCGGCATACGGCCACTTTGGAAGAAATGAACCTGAATTTTCCTGGGAAAAAACCAATATGGTTGACGTCTTAAAGGAAAAAGCAGGACTGTAAGAATTGAAGGTTGTCAATTGAAAATTTGGAATTGAAATAGAACATTAGACCTTGAACCCTGCCTGTTGGAGCGTAGCGGACTTGTCCGCCTGTGCCGTGTGGCGGAAATCCCGTTATCGGGGTCCCGTCGGGCAGTTTGACGGGGAGCCCTGAAAAAAGGAGATAAACAGTCAATGGACTACGATGTTAAGGAAATAAAACTCGCAAAGGAAGGCTTGCTCCGGATCAAATGGGCCAATCAAAGCATGCCGGTACTCAACAATATTAGAAAAAGATTTGCAAAGGAAAAACCGTTAAAAGGCATTCGCTTAGCTGCCTGCCTTCATGTCACCACCGAAACCGCTTCACTGATGCAAACACTAAAGACAGGGGGCGCCAAAATTGCGCTCTGTGCCTCCAACCCACTGAGCACACAGGATGATGTGGCCGCTTCACTGGTAAAACATGACAAAATTTCTGTTTTTGCCATTAAAGGTGAAGACAACAAAACATATTACAAGCACATCAACTCCGCCCTTGATATTAAACCCCAATACACAATGGATGACGGTGCAGATCTGGTTTCCACCATTCACTCCAAGCGCACCGAGCTTATCAAGAATGTCCGAGGCGGCACTGAAGAAACAACCACCGGCATAATTCGGCTTAAAAGTATGGCCGCAAACGGTGTTTTACAGTACCCCATCATAGCGGTAAATGACGCTCAAACCAAACATTTATTTGATAACCGATACGGAACCGGGCAGAGCACCATGGACGGAATCATTCGAGCCACGAACCGTCTCGTTGCAGGATCTAATTTTGTTGTTTGCGGATATGGATGGTGCGGCAAGGGACTCGCACTAAGAGCAAAAGGAATGGGCGCCAATGTTATTATCACCGAGATCGATCCCACCGCGGCTCTCGAAGCGGTCATGGACGGTTTCAGGGTAATGCCCATCCGCCAGGCAGCAAGAATCGGCGATTTCTTCTGTACGGTAACCGGAAATATCAATGTAATACGCAAGGAACATTTCAAGATCATGAAAGACGGTGCAATTGTGGCCAACTCCGGTCATTTCAACGTAGAACTCGATCTTAACGGACTTGAATCTATAACAAAATCTCGAAAAGAAATTCGGCCCCTCGTTGAAGAGCATGTCCTTGAAAATGGTAACCGCGTCAATATCCTGGGGGATGGCAGGCTGATCAATCTTGCATCTGCCGAGGGTCATCCGTCCAGCGTGATGGATATGAGTTTCGCCAACCAGGCGTTGAGTATCGAATATATGGTGAAAAGCAAAAAGAGGTTTGAAAATGATGTCTATCCCGTACCCGAAAATATAGACAACGCCATCGCCAAAGAAAAACTTTCTTCCATGAACGTCAAGATCGACACACTTACGGCCGAACAGAAAAAATACCTGGCATCATGGAGTATGGGAACATAAATGTCTACTTGTTGATCTGTTCCTTCAAGAGATTAATTGCTTTTTTCATGTACACGGATGAAGTCTCATCGTCACCCTTTACGCCGTATACCAGGCTGATGCCTACATAAGCCGGCGAATAATTCGCGTCGAGTTCCTTGGCACGGCTGAACTCACGAAATGCGTCATCAATTTTACCTGCTTTTAACAATATGTTGCCATTGCTAACATGATTTCCAGGGGTATCGAGCCATGTATTCTCCTCTATGTGCACTGTACCACATGCGAATAGAACAAACAGGCAAAAAGCAGCCAATAAAAAATATCGTTTTTTAAAATTCATAATCCCTCCTGTTCAGCCCGGATTTATCTCAAACCCAAGGTGAAGAACATAAGCAACCTTTTCAAAACACATTTTGTATTTTTTATATGCTTTTATGGTCTTTACTTTAGCGTATCGAAAATAATCTACAAAGTAAATATTTATGGTTCTTCTCCAATTTAGTTGGAGAAGAAGGTTCGAGAATTCAAGCAAGTAAAACGTTTTTATAATCCTCAACCAAAACTAAGGCTTCGTTTTCCGTCTCGATCCGCTTGATCGATTCACGAAACCTGCTGCTGTAAGGCAACCCCTTGGCAAACCATCCCAGACGGCTGCGCATCATCCGGCAGGCCCGTTTTTCTCCAAAATACTCAACGGAACTCTTCAGATACTTCGTCATAACTTCAAAACGTTCGGCAACGACCGGAGCACCCATTTCAGAACCGTTGATCAAAGATATCACCTGAGAAAATATCCAGGGGTTCCCGATGGCCGCCCTTCCAATCATTACATCACAAGCAGTTTCGTTTTTCATGCTTAATGCATCTTCCGGTGTTACAATATCTCCATTTCCGATCACCGGAATGGATACCTTGTTTTTTATTTTGGCAATCAGAGACCAGTCAGCTTTGCCCCCGAACCCCTGGGTAGCCATGCGAGGATGCACGGT
Source organism: Deltaproteobacteria bacterium (assembly GCA_019314155.1). GTDB lineage: Bacteria > Desulfobacterota > Desulfobacteria > Desulfobacterales > UBA11574 > JAAXQD01. The sequence continues at coordinate 5,458 of JAFCZV010000446.1, read as the reverse complement.
AATGGCGTCCACACCGCTGGTATCTGCTATCGCAGCAATATTAAACGCCTGATCACCGGATTTTTCCCATCCGGTCCTCATTTTAATGGTTAGCGGAATTTTTATATTGTCCCTGACCGCAAGGAGAATCTTTTCGACCTTCCGGGGTGATTTCATCAAGGCCGCGCCTGAACCGGTTTTGAGCACCTTTTTTACCGAACAACCGAGATTGATATCCAGGATGTCCGCACCCGAAGCTTCAACCATGGCCGCAGCTTCAGCCATGATAAACGGATCTGAACCGAATATCTGGACAGACAACGGCTTCTCTTCGGGACGGCTTTGGAGCAATTCTTCCGTTTTAGCGGATCGATACGCCAGCCCATTGGAACTGACCATTTCCGAACAGACCAGTGCACACCCCGCCGATTTTGCCAGGAGCCGGAACGGCAAATTGGTAATACCTGCAAGCGGTGCTAAAATTGTAAAATTATCAAGTTGAACGGACCCGATTTTCATGATTTGAAATACTTAGTTTTGGTCACGATCATTTTTTCTTTAGATCAGCCAATGATATCACTTTTGGATCACCGGGCCTTTCAGGGCTTTTTTGTTGTTTCTCAGACCGTTGGGGATCATGGGGGCAAACCACCGGTTCCAGACGAACCTTCTTCCCATCCATGGTAAATTCCTGACCATCGATATAAATATCGCGCAAAATCCAGGTAACCACCTGAAGAGGCACCTGCAACAAAAGAAGTTTTACATGATACCAGTCTTTTTTGACGTCCGGAGAAATGTCTTCAATTCTCGCGAATGATATCGGCTTGTCTTCAAAGAATAGGAGAACAACGTCGTTTTCTTTTGCCATGTTTTTCGTTCCTCAAGTAAAGAATCCCCCGCAAAGCGGGACAGGCTTGGTCCAGAGGGCCAGGCTTTGGTGCCACCCCATAGGAGTGTGATTAACATCGCATTGCACGTGGTTGGAAGGCTGGAATATTGGAATATTGGGTCGGAAATCGGCACGTTCCCAATTTGGGACTATCAAAATGCCCATGTATCTTATAAAGTAGGTGGCAGTCCGTAACCCATCATTCCATTATTCCATTATTCCCGTCGAATAATTTACTGGCAAAGCCAATTGTTTCTGATCTAGCCCTGAGGACTATGTACTTAACGACCAAATAAATTGGTTTACGATTTTATACCCGCAAACAACGCTGTTTAGCAATGCTTATTTCTGTAAAATGAATTTTTATTCATTTGAATTTTCAGTGTTAAAAAGCACTGAATATGGATTTTCATTGGGTAGATATCGTGTCTTTTTTATCTTATAACCTATTGTTAATAAATTAATTTTAGGACTTTTAAATGCCGAGGAAAAAGCCGCTGTTTTTTTCTTGACACACAGAGTAATGTTCTGCTAAACAAATGAATGATCATTCATCAATTTCAATTTAAAGCCATATAGTTTTCCAAATGAACGTAAATCTTTTTATTAATTTCATAAAGTTCTCCGGAAAGACCGGAGTTGGGAGGTTATCATGACAAGAAAAATAAGGCAGGCAGCGGTTATCGGTTCTGGTATAGGCAGGCAGCGGTTATCGGTTCTGGTATTATGGGCGGAGGAATCGCTGCTCTTTTGGCCGGTGCCGGCATAAAAACGCTGTTACTCGATATCGTTCCGTTTGACTTAACGGATGCTGAAAAAGAGGACCCTACGGCCAGAAACAGGATTGTAAAAACCGGTTTGGATGCGGTTTTGATGTCGCACCCATCACTTTTCATGCAGAAAAAAGATGTCGATCGTATTACCATCGGCAACCTGGAAGACGATTTCGACAAAATTTCAAGTTGCGATTGGATTGTGGAAGTGGTTGTGGAAAACCTGAAAATTAAGCAGGATCTTTTTAAACGCATCGATACAAAAAGAAAAACCGGCGCCATTGTTTCTTCGAATACATCGGGGCTTCCTTTAAAAGCCATGTCCGAAGGGCTCAGCCTCGACTTTAAACAGCATTTTCTGGGGACGCATTTTTTTAATCCGGTACGGTACATGCATCTTCTGGAAATTATCGCAGGAGAAGAAACACTTCCCGAGGTCATCGAATTTATGACCGACTTCGGGGAACGGATCCTCGGCAAAGGGATCGTTATGGCGAAAGATACACCCAATTTCGTTGGAAACAGGATCGGTGTCCAGGGGATGGTAAAGGCCATGCAAGTCATGCTTGAGGACGGTCTCACGATTCCCGAGGTGGATGCCCTTTTCGGCACCGCCATGGGCAGACCCAAAACCGCCATGTTCAAGACATGTGACATTGTCGGCCTGGACACCTTGGGCCATGTGGCCAAAAACACTTATGAACTGGTTGTTGACGATGAGCAGAGAGACAGCTTTATTCTGCCTGAGTTTGTAGATAAGATGATCGAAAAGAACCTTCTGGGAAAGAAAGCCAACAGCGGTTTCTATAAAACCGACTTGACGCCCGAATGGAAGAAGATCCGAAAGGTTATCGATCCTAAGACTTTTGAATATTCGGAATATGAACCCGCCGACTTTCCGTGTCTTGCCGAAGCTAAAAAAGCGAAAACACTGAAAAAATTAAAGCCATCGTCTACGGAAAAGACAAAGGCGCCGCGTATGCCTGGAAAGTTGTGGCAAACGGCCTGATATACGCGGCCAACAGGATGTCCGAAATTTCAGACACCATCGTTGAAATCGACAATGCCATGAAATGGGGATTTAATTTTGAGATGGGTCCCTTTGAAACCTGGGATGCCATAGGCCTTGAGGCCTCGGTGGAAAAGATGGAAAAAGATGGGTTCCAAGTGCCTGAAAAAATAAAACAGATGATAACGGCGGGCAATACGGCTTTTTACAAAACCGAAACCGGCAAACGTTTTGCGTATGACTTCACCACCGAAAACTACATAGAGGTTATTACCAGCAAAAACATTGTTTCTCTGAATGCCTTAAAGGGCGCAGATAAAGTCGTTAAATCCTGTTCATCCGCATCGTTGATCGACCTTGACGACGGTGTATACTGTCTGGAATTTCACACCAAGATGAATGCGCTCAACAAAGAGATTATCGATTTTCAGCATGAAGCCATGGAGCATGTGGATGCCAACGGTTCGGGGCTTGTTATCGGAAACCAGGCCGGTGGGATGCCGGGAGCTTTCTCGGCGGGCGGTGATCTCTTTTTCATGGCCGGCCTGGCAAAGGAAGGAAAATTTTCCGACATCGATGCTTTTCTAAAAGAAGCCCAGGATGGAATTCAAAAAGGAAGATATTCGACCTTTCCTGTGGTGGCAGCCCCATATGGAATGACCCTTGGAGGAGGGTGCGAGGTATGCCTTGGTGCCGACAGAATCGTGGCCCATGCCGAACTTTACATGGGCCTGGTGGAGATCGGCGTCGGCTTGCTGCCGGCCGGAGGCGGATGTTTAAACTTGTGGAAAAAGTTCATCAGTACAATTCCTGATCCGGTCACCGACATTGACCATGCAAAATTCTTTGTTCCGGTGTTCATGTCCATCGCAATGGCCCAGGTATCCATGTCTGCCGCCGAAGCCAGAGCCAACGGATTCTTAGGGCCCAAAGACAGAATCGTTTTTAACCGGGATTATCTGATCGGTGAAGTTCTGAAGATGGTCGACGAAGGCTATGCGCCGCCGGTGAAGCGACCGATAAAGGTTCTTGGGCAGGCCGCCCAGGGCATGATCGATGTGGAGATCTTCAACATGCTGAAAGGAAAATTCATCACCGAATATGACGCTTTTCTGGCCAGAAGAATCGCTTATGTCATCAGTGGCGGAGATATCAGAGACAACAGCACCGTCGAAGAAGACTTAATACTCAAACTTGAAAGAGAGGCCTTTGTCGATTTCTGGAAAGAAGAAAAGACCATCGCACGGGTTGAACATATGCTGAAAACCGGCAAACCCCTAAGGAACTAGTTATTTGTTATTCGTTATTGGTCATTCGTCACTCGTTACTTGTCACTCAGTGATTCGCCGATTCAAATGACCAATGACGAAATAAAGGAGGAAATAAAAATGAGAGACGCATACATCGTACAATCCATAAGAACCCCCGGGTGTAAGAGAAACAAAGGGGCTTTTAAAGATACCCGTCCGGAAGACCTGCTGTCATTTATCCTGAAATCAGCCATGGACAAAACGCCGAGCCTTGAAATGAATGATGTGGATGACATCATGATCGGCTGTGCATTCCCCGAAGCTGAGCAGGGACTGAACATTGGAAGGATCGCTTCCCAGATTGCGGGATTCCCTGTAAATGTCTCCGGTGCAACAGTCAACAGATTCTGCGCTTCCGGTCTTGAGGCCATCGCGCTTGCCGCATTGCGCGTCATGTCCGGCTGGTCGGATGTCGTCATCGGCGGCGGCCTTGAATCGATGACATATGTGCCCATGGGAGGAAATATCCCCAGACCCCATCCCGAATATTCAAAAAAGCACGCCGATCTTTACGTCTCCATGGGAATAACGGCAGAAAACGTTGCCAACCGATACAAGATTTCGAGGGAAGAACAGGATGAATTGGCCTATAGCTCTCAAATGAAGGCCGCAGAGGCCAAGAACAAAAAGCTATTCACCGAACTTGTTCCAACGCCGGCCCACAAGTTTGTTCAGGATAAGGACGGCATCTACAGGAGAGAGACCTTCATTGTCGATCATGACGACGGCATCCGTCCTTCCACTATAGAAGGCCTGGCCGGACTGAATCCGGTGTTTGCCGCCGGAGGCACGGTTACAGCGGGGAATTCCTCCCAGACAACCGACGGTGCCGCCGCCACTATTATTATGAGTGGGGAAAAAGTTGAAGCGCTCGGCCTGAAGCCGGTGGCCAAGTTGAAATACTATACCACTGTGGGTTGCAGTGCCGATGAGATGGGTGTGGGACCACGATACGCCATTCCAAAACTTTTAAACATGGCCGGCATGGATCTTAAAGATATCGGTCTTTTTGAAATCAACGAAGCCTTTGCGTCCCAGGCAGTGTATTGCATCAAAGAACTCGGAATCGACATGGAAAAGGTAAACATTCACGGCGGCGCTATCGCACTGGGGCATCCCCTGGGGTGCACCGGCGCCAAGCTGTGCGCAACCCTTCTTGCCAACATGAAAGAACGCGGCGTGAAATACGGCATTGAATCGATGTGCATCGGCGGAGGCATGGGGGCTGCGGCACTGTTTGAGTTGTGTGATTAGAATCTCTTTAGTTAAACAGGAAACATAAATAGGACACGGATTTTCTCAGATATCCACAGATAATATTTTTATTTTGAACTCTAAGAATCTTGATAATCTGTGTTCATCTGTGTCCAATCACCCGTTCTTCTTTTCAAATGTCTTCATAAAATCGACAAGTGCCTCTATTGCCGCCAGGGGTGTTGCATTGTAAATCGACGCGCGGCATCCCCCGACCGATCGATGACCTTTAAGGCCGCCC
>JAFCZV010000066.1:8713-10265 GCA_019314155.1 Deltaproteobacteria bacterium | reverse complement strand
GGTCTGCAAAAGCCCTGTCCTGGCCCGTGTTGTGGCGGATTTGGAAATTACCTTGAAATTGAACATAAAATCTATACGATCAACATCGCATCCCCGTAACTGAAAAATCTGTACCTTTCCCTTATGGCGGCTTCGTAAGCCTTCAAAACCGTTTCGCGACCGGCAAACGCCGATACAAGCATCAGCAGTGTCGATTTTGGCAGATGAAAATTTGTAATCATTGCATCGACAACCTTGAACCCGTAACCGGGGTATATGAAAAGATCGCAGTTTCCGCTGCCATGAGCAACAACCCCGCTTTGGTTCGATGCGTATTCGAGTGTACGCACGCATGTCGTGCCGACGGTCACAATTCTGTTTCCGTTCGCTTTTTCGCGGTTGATGACATCCGCCGTCTGTTTGCCGACAAAATATCCTTCAGAATGGATGCGATGGTCTCTAATATCGGACACCCTTACAGGCAAAAAAGTACCGTAACTTACGTGAAGGGTAATTGCAACAACCTTCACCCCTTTTTTTCTGAGTTTTTCAAGAAGGCTTTCAGAAAAATGAAGACCTGCCGTGGGTGCCGCGACAGCGCCCTTTTGGGAGGCATAGACAGTCTGATAAAATGTCCTGTCCTCCTTGCTATCGGTCCTTTTAATATAGGGCGGCAAAGGGATGCGTCCGATCCGGTCGAGGAGTTTTTCAAAACAACCGTTATATAAAAATTTCACCCGATAAATTCCGTCTTTAAAGTTGACAATTTTACCGTTATATAAAAATTTCACCCGATAAATTCCGTCTTTAAAGTTGACAATTTTTGCTTTTAATCCCTGATCAAAAAATAATGTGGCGCCGTCTTTCGGTCTTTTCGATGTTTTTATCATACACCGGCAAATAAACTCACCCGTATCCATCCTGTCTTTGCCGCCGTCCGGATAGCGTAAAATAAGGACTTCGGCCTTGCCGCCGGTCTCCTTTTGGCCGACCAGTCTTGCCGGAATGACAGCTGTGTTATTTATAACCAGAACGTCTGAAGGTGAAAGAAGATCGCAAATATCGTAAAACCGGTGATGCGCCAGCATCTTTGTTTTCCTATCCACCAACAAAAGTTTTGATCGGTCACGCTGTGCCACCGGATTTTGAGCAATGAGTTCTTCGGGGAGATTATAGTTGTAATTTCTCAATAAAAACATTTCAGGTCGTTCTTCTTTTTTTGTTATTTCGCAATTAGGACAATCCGGGAAAGAAAAAGCAGGCCGCCATGGCCCCTACAGACCTTAACAGAATCGATGGGTTGCGTCAAATACGTCAAAAAAAGAACAACGCTTTCAACCCGAATTTTTACGAAAAAAGTGGCATTTCAGAACAAGTCTCTACTGGCCTTGAAGCATTAATTTTTCGTACGTCTTCAGGGGGTGCACTCCCCCGCTTCACTCCGGTGTTTACGTGTCTGGTTATTTCAATAACTTAGCAGTGTTTTTCTTAAACCCTTTACCTATGCGCTTTTTCTTGCTATACTTTTTTTGTTGTTTTACCATTTGGGCACCTCCTGTTTAATGGATTGTGG
>JAFCZV010000066.1:0-8695 GCA_019314155.1 Deltaproteobacteria bacterium | reverse complement strand
TTTACCATTACGTACAAAATTCAGATAATATACATCTTTTTAACACGACTGAGACACCCAAATCTCAGGGCGATGAAGCGTTCATTTCGGATATGAAACCACTCAACATGTGTCAGAGCAGAGATGAAATATTGTACGTGTTCAGGGGGTGCGCTTTCCCGTGTAACGTTATTGGCGGAGTGGCTTCGTTATTTCAATGATTTAGCAGTGGGGGAGACCGTTTTTCGCGGGAGAACGCGGAGGGGGCAGGAATGCCACCGCTGCTAAGTCATTGAAATAACCAGACACGTAGACGTCAAAGTGAAGCGGGGGAGCGCACCCCCTGAACACGTACGAAATATTAGAGAAGAATTGGAGAAAAAGAGATGAAGATTAATAGAGCATTAAAAATCATCGATGAGGGATGGGTGAAGAAACCAAAGGGTTTTCGGGTTCATTTTCAAAAAATAACCCATTCAGATATAACAACCGACTACGTCCCGGAAATTGATGCCACTCCTTTTGATTCGGCTGTGACGGCATGGAGAACAGCGTGGAAACTATTCCAGTCTACAAAATCAAAAAACCCTGAATTTGACGAGGCTGAGATGGTCAATATTTATGTTGTTGATGATTCAGGAAATCCAATAGCCTATTATGCCACAAATCAATTTGAAGTTTATAATAAGAGAGAAATAGAAAAATCGTAAAAAAAGGATGGTTCGACAGTCATCAATCTGCAAGCATTTTTTTAATCATATTCACCAAGTCATCCCGACCTTGTTTTTTCAATGGCGAAAGCATCTCTCTGTAAAACGAATCTCGATGCCGAATAGTAATATCAAATTGTGCCAATAGTTCGGGTGTAACATCATTCTCTACAAAAGCTTTTGTTTTATCGAGCGCGGCAATAGCCAAAAGTTCAGTCATGGTTCTGATGCATTTCTCACACTTTCCGCAGTTCAATCGGTCAGGGACATTGGCCAAACATACTCGAAAATTCTGGAAAGCAACATCCCAATCCGCCACGATTCTGAGTTTCTCCAGTCTGGACAAGGCGAGGTCCCGGTGTATAATCCTTAGATCATAGCTCGAATACGCAGGATCCAGGAGAGGATGAGAGCCGCACGGCGTCAAATTAGGGATATCATACGAAGATGCAATATAGACAAGGTTCAGCCTGGAGGAAAAGGCATGCGCCACAGCTGCCAGAACGGCTCCGAAAAACCTGTCCAGCCAAAGCTCCCTTTCATCACATAAGTGTCTAATGTTGGTATATACCGGAATGAGCGTCACCTTCGCATCTTTTGCGACCTCCGAGAGCGCCATTTTTGCCCGGTCAAATACACGGTATTTCATGCCTCTTTCAATAACACCGCCGATATCAAAACCATGGACGAGAAGGCAATCCTTTATGGATCCGGGATGCTGTTCCGGATATGTTTTTTTGTTGATCCGTAAAGCAGCCAGGGAATCCATTCCTCCGGACAAAAAAAGTCCTGCACGTCTGTGGTTGTTTAAGTTGCGAACAACGGAACATGTATTAGCCTCTATATTTAAAGGCTTATATTCTCCTTTGGTCCATTCTTTCATTAAGCCCATCACTGTTTCCAGGCCTTCCCGCAAAGTCGGACATATTTCAGCATCTAAAAATATCCTTCTTTCACCAAAATGCAAGGCCGGAATAATACAACCCACCAGAAAAGCGTGTGGGTTAAGAGATAAATCTTTTGCAAACGCTTTTTCTGTTTCAATATAAACATTTTGATCCGGACGATCACAATCCTCCCATTGAACGGTCGCCATCACACGCGCCCGGTTCCCGTCTTGGATGAAATTGAGGTTCGATATTCGCATAAAAACATCTCCGGGTCTTTTTCAATCTGTCTGAAAATCGTTCTTCTGACAACAAGGTAACCATTTTAAACAGATCGATTCAGGTTGTGATTCAATCAAACTTTTCTTTTACCATAGGTGTTGGCCAGATAATTTATTATTCGACCGGCAATGTCGAGTCCCGTAGCGGCTTCCATTCCTCGAAAACCCGGAGAATAATTGACCTCAATAACGTTGATCCGTCCATTTTGATCCAAAATTAAATCTACTCCTGCGATTTCTAGTCCAAGTGCGTACGTTGCCTTGAGAGCAATATCTTCAAGTTCGTGTGGAAGATCTTTTGGTCGACTTTTTCCACTCAGATGTATGTTGGCTCTGAAGTCTCCTTCCCTGGGCCACAGTTCAATGGCACCTGCAATCTTTCCACCAATGACCAGTGCGCGTATGTCCTGACGTCCTTTGGGGTGAATGAAGCGCTGTACCAGCAGGCCCTCGCGTTCATTCAGGTAATCATGGATAACCGTATGGACGTCGCGTTCTGTCTCAATCAGGGCAACACCTTCTCCCTGGCGGTTGCTGGCTTGCTTGACCACGACCGGAAAGCCGCCCAAACGAACCAATGCATCATGGAATCCCTGGGCCGAATTCACAAACACGGTATCAGGGACATTGACTCCGGCCTCAGTTAAGGCCATCAATGTCAGAAACTGGTGTTTGGCCAAGCGTATGGAATTCAAATCGCTGACAACCGGAATCCCCATAAGACTGAAGTGACGTATCAAAGTCAGGCATGAATCTCCCACCGTGGCACCTTGCCGAGGCAGTATCACGTCCATCTGTTTTATTTCCGGTTGTCCTACAAGAACGGGTTTACCCTTGTCAAGACAGGGCCACACGCGATAGGGGTGAATCAGCATTGACCGGTGACCCTGTTCTGTGGCTGCCTCAATCAGGCGCCGATTGGGATGATATTCATGATTTTTGACAGTAATGATTCCGATGTTCATAACAGTGGCTCAGTGTATTGTCGGCACAAAAAGGGGGGGATCAATCCTCAATCATCCATTCCGGCATCCATACACCCACTTCTTTGCCTAACTTCTTACTGTAGAAGGTGGCCACCTGCCGGGTCCGGTTGCGCAAGGCCATCTTCTGGGCGGCTACATTGTCCGAACTGATAATCGAAAAAAGTTTTATATCACCCACCCTTTCAGTCAGACCTTCCAAAAGCTTCGCCCCGATTCCCATGCCCCGGTATTCGGGACGGACCGAGGTATAGCCGCGTTCCAAATAGTTGCTCAGATCCAGTCCGGACTGCCGGTTGACTGCCTCCACATATTCCGCCCTGGGTCGTTTGAGGCTGGAGTTCCCAACAATAACTCCGTGTTCCATGGCATAGCCTATTAGAAAAGCCCGTTCCAGATTATATCTGACCAATGCCGTATCTACCGATCCTCCGGCCTCTATTATGAGACAAATTTCATCTAAATATCCCGGCGGCAGGTCCCGTGGCTTAACAAAATAGTAGACGATTTTCTTTCCCATGGCGTAGACAGCCAACCCTTTATCCCGTATCCGCCATCGCAATAATTTTTTGGCGCCATATCTATTTAGATAAAGCAGCAGGTGAAGCGGGTCGTTCAGAAGGTGCCAGAATGGTCGGCCAGGTAACTTAGAGACCTGCGTATAGGCCACCGACGTTCCTGGCTTTTCCAAAGGGCTTAAAGAGGATGCGTTTGAAGACCGGGAGTAGCCCCAGGAATGGACGATATTTGGGTTGGCTGTCATAAACTCCAAAAGTTCTTTATCAAGGTCGGTTTCCGATCGAACCGGCATGATCACGTGATTCCAAATGCCAGCCTTGGAAGCACTCCATAAACGTCGGGTCAGGAATTTAAGTTGACCGGAGGGATTGCGCCACTGAATGAGTCTTACACCGGCTTGATAGGCGCTATTCATGGCCTCAAAATCGGAGGATTCATCCAGTAAACATGACAGCCCTATAAAAAAAGGTGCTTTTGTTACCACCTTCTTATCGGCCCGGTTCATCATATGGATTGGTTTCAGGCGGTGGTCAATACTTAGCAATCCCTCTGTGTTAAAGGATTGTTGGTATTTCTCCAGATCAGCCCAAAAGAGTGAAGGCGACATTAAATCGGACTCGGCGTCCTTCGTCATTTGAAGAGGCAACACTAAGACCGGAACCAGATATTCTTTCAATGGCAAGGCGCTAAAGTCCGGAGCTGTCTTATATTCTTGAGAAATACTTCCCGACAGTTTTCGAATCAAGGCTAACAATGGTTCCGGATCGGTTTCAGGAATCAGGGTGTTGCCATATTCTTCAGCGCTCGCCAATATCTGAAGATCACCCACCAAGGCCACATGCAATTCGGGATTCCGTTTTTTGCTGAAACGGGCCATGGTCAGAGCCGCCGGCAATTGGTCCGGTCCAGATACACACAAAATCAAAAGCCTTGGTTTCGAATTTCTGAGCCTGGAAGCAAGTCCGCTTCGACAGAGAGACAGAAATGGGTTGGTATCGGAATCATCGATAAACTCCTCGGCTTGAGGCCAGTCTTTAACACCAGGGTTGTAGAAACGGCTCCATTGTATGTGGGATGGGTAATAGGCCAAGGAGGCTAAGCTCATCAGAGCATCGACATTTCTAAGGGCTTCTAAACAAAGTTCGGGACGGAAAAATTTCTCTGTTCTGAGAACTTCCAAATCGCCACCAACGTTGGCGATCTTATGCGCCCACTTTTTAGGATCTGTCGCCAAATCAGCCAATAAAGAAGCGGTTTCAGGGCCAGCCTTCTCAAATACGCCCTGCTTTTCTCTTTTATCAGCCAAACCGACGAAACGGCGCAGCTTTTTCGAAGTCAAAAGATGGTTCAGAAAGAAGTCCAGGTTGGCATCATACTGTTCCAGAGAAAGGCCCTTGCCGATGAGATACGGCGCCGTTCGGGCCAGAGACCATGGAGGTATGGACGGACTGGCAACCGGTGGGTGAACCAGGAGAATATGAATCGTTTCCAGGTTGTTCATGGAAATACATGCCTTCTACTTTCTCAATTAAGGTGAACGGTTATCTTTTTTCTGAAAAAGAATAAAAAAATTGCAGTTGGGTGTCAATTATAAATTGAGCCAAATTTTATTCGGGTTGGGAAAAACTGTTAATGAATTCTGTCGCCATTGGAGTCAAGTAAGAAATTTGTACCGAATGCACATAGTAATCATCCTGACGGATCACATTTATAATTTTTACATACATATAAACCTTCTCATCGGTTTCCTCGCCGATAAAATCGATCCGCACCTCCTGGAGAGGAGCGATTTCCTCGGCGCCCTTCAATGTCGCCCATAGGCTCGAAAAGTGCGTCAGTTCTCCAACAATGGTCGTTGATACCGCCTTTTTGTCTTTCATTCGGTTTAGCGTTACCAAAATCGGTGTCTTTAAAGGGGTCGCCTCTCCTGACACATCCGGGAGCATTAAGTTGTAGGGGGCTTTCATGCCGATCACATCATATAGATCGATATCATCTTCCACGCCCTTAAATCTTACAGGCCGAACGGAACGGATGATTACCAAATCTTTAATCTGCCCGTACGTCGATGGGGTAATCAAAACTTGGCCTCCAATGGTCGCCCCCTCCACCCGTGATGCCAAATTGATATTGTGCCCAACAACACCATATTTTGCGCGTTCTTTGCTGCCGATATTTCCGACTATGACCTCCCCCGTGTTGATGCCGATACCCATATGGAGAGGAGGAAGGCCCTTTTCTTTGTTTTTGCGGTTTACTTCTTCCATACCCAGCTGCATGGCCAATGCACAGGCCACTGCCCGGGCCGGGCTGTCTCCATATTTGACCGGTGCACCGAAAAACGTCAGTATGGAATCGCCGATAAACTCATTGATGGTGCCTTTGTATTGGCCGATGATCTTGGACATTCGGCTTAAATAACTGTTTAGAATTTCGATGACCTGATCAGGGTTTAAATGTTCACAAAGGGGGGTAAATCCCCGCAGATCACTGAGCATAATCGTTACTTCCCTGATTTCACCGCCCAATTTAAGACCGTCCGATGTGTCCAAAAGTTCTTCCACCACTTCTTTGGTGACATACCGGCCGAAGGTGTCCCGAATAAAATCCCTTTGGCGCAATCCTTCCATCATCTCATTGAATGCTGCAGTTAACTGCCCAATCTCGTCACGACTTTTTACTTCTATTGAATCACGGTAAGGCCCTTCTTCGGCAACTTGAACCGCGGAATTCATCAGGTCAATAATGGGTCGGGAAATACGTCGGGTAACCACAACTAACAAAAGTAAAAGTGCCATAATCAGCGAAATATTCAGTGCCGCCATCTGAAGCGTTAACTGATTGAGGGGTTTTAAGACCGTCTTGGCCGGAACACTTAATACAAAGCAGATGGGAGCCCCATTAACGCGATGAAATCCGATATACCGCTTTTCGTTCAAGTAATTGCCCAGATATTGTTTGTATTGAATTTCCGTTTGTTTAATATCCTCGGACAACTGCTTATCTAATTCAACACCGGTAATGCCGATATCCAACCCGATCATGCTTTTGTCCGTGTGAAGCAAGACCACGGCGTTGGCGTCTACCAATATATTATCTCCACCTTCAAGAACAGGAAAGTGAGTCATCAGATTTTGAGAGGCTAAAGCGATATCTACATCCACTCCGAGAACGCCCATCAATCCGCCGGCATGATTGACAACTTTATGGTATAAGGTGATGGTGGGACGTCCGGTGCTGGCATCCAGATAAGGAGCTGTAATACCATGTAGAACACCGGGAAGTTGCTGTAATGCATCTAGGTACCACGGTCTTTTTCGGGGATCGAAATCTTCAGGCAGCAATGTTGTTTTTGCTCGAATAAATTTCCCGTCAGGAAATCCCATGAATACCGATGTCACCGCTCTACCGAGAAGATCTTTGGTCTCAACAAACAACCGGTGCCGCTCCGAATCATTTTTCTCTTCCAAACTTTCGGTGATTGCCATTATCTTAAGTGTGGATTGAATCTGAACGATTCGAGTTGAAATCCGTTCAGCTGAGGCCCGGAGGAAATTTTGCCCGGAGATCTTCATCTGATCGATTAGAAGTTTATGCACCAGCAGATAGCTTGACAACGACAACACCGATAATATGAATACAACCGGGATGATAATAAAAACAAAAAACTTGCCGGTAAGGGTTTTCATCACTTAAATTCTCCGGATCTTTCTGCAGCATGCCGTCGGAATTTTCTTTTTTGAGCGGATTATCCGCCCGACTTACCGTCGAGAGGGTTGCGAGCAGACGTTATATTAAATATCGAGCCGATTTCTTAGCGGCTGTCCATTTAATCGAAATATCACCAAAAATCATGAAAAACGCAAGGAAAATAAGTAATACTGATAAAAATAATCATCACCAAATGGAAACCCGATATTAAAGCGCAATCAAAATCAAAGAGCCAGTTTTCACAATGTTTTCACAAAACTGTTTGACTTAAAAGGCATAAATTAATAAACGTTAGAAAGTTCTCAGTAAAGCGGCACAAAAAATTGACCCTAATTAATTCATGGTGTTGCAATGAGCAGAGTATCCATAATATCGAAAAATCTTTCTAGCATATGTATCATCTTCGTTTTAAGTAGCATCTTTTTTTCTGTTTCTGTCTTTGCTTTCGAAAAAACATATACCAACACTTTGGGAATGGAATTTGTCCTGATACCATCAGGAACTTTCACCATGGGAAGCCCGCCCAACGAACCCTATCGAGGTAGATCTGAAGTCCGGCACCAGGTTACCATCAGCAAATCTTTCTACATGCAGACCACTGAAGTTACGGTGAAACAATGGCATTCCATTATGGGCCGACGAATGATGGTATCTAAAAAAGGTACGGACAACATGCCGGTGACCCGGGTTTCATGGTTCGATTGTATGAAATTCATCAAGCGGTTGAATCAACTGGGAAAAGAAAGATATCGCCTTCCCACAGAGGCGGAATGGGAATATGCGGCCAGGGCCGGAACAACCACCGCCTATAATTGGGGAGACACCATCGACTGTGAAAAGGCGATGTATGGAAACAATAGCCTGAAATATGATGTTTGCAAGATTTACATTAAATCCATAGGATTACAGATTGATCGGCCCGCACCCGTAAAAACTTACCGGCCCAGTCCCTGGGGATTGTATGACTTGCACGGCAATGTTTGGGAATGGTGTATGGACCGGTTTGGAGATTACGAAAAAAATCCCGTAACCGACCCCAAAGGTCCTGCTTCAGGAACAATGCGAATACGCCGTGGCGGCAGCTGGTTTAAATACGACTACTCATGCCGGTCGGCCAACCGGTCTTTTGGGCACCCGTCGACCCGGTATAAAACCACAGGTTTCAGACTGGTTAGAGTGGTTCAGTGATCTGATTACATCGAAACCAGTTTAATCCTTTTTGTGCCGGATTTTTCTGACACCTTTGAAAATCATGAAAAACCGACAGAACCCACCATTTTTGAACTGCAGAATATCGAACAATGGACGATGAGCTTTGATCATCCGTGAAGAAAGCAATTTTGAGAGCGTAGATGCTGAAACTTATCGGTAAATGGCTGAATATTTATGAAGATGAAATCGGACTTTTTTTGTGGTCCATGATTCTTCTTTTTTTGATCCGAAGTTCTGGTATTATTTTCAATAACTTTGCGGAAACAGCCTTTCTCAAGCGTTTTGGTGTGGAGTACTTGCCCATTGTTTATATGCTTAACTCCATAACCACTTTTATTATCATGGGAGTGATAGCCGGTGTTATGGCCAGACTCCCAGGTGTACGTCTATTATCCTATCTTCTTGTGTTTTGC
>JAFCZV010000065.1 GCA_019314155.1 Deltaproteobacteria bacterium | reverse complement strand
ACGGCTTCACCCTTGACGCCGCGGATCTGAGATATCCTCGACTTTTGCAACGTTGAGGTTCATCCCGGCTTCTTCAAAAATAGGGCGCAGATAATCGAGGCTTTCCCGGCCGGCAGCTTCCGGAGTGTCTACATACGGATACAGCTCCAGGCTGATGTCATCCTGATAATCTGACCTGGCGATGGTTTTTAAGATGTCTGGAAATTGGATGGCACCGTGGCCGGCAATCAGGTGGTTGTGAGACCTGTCCTCGGCAATGTCTTCGATGTGAATGTGGCCTATCCATTCGAAAAGCTCTTCAAAGGCGGCCGACGGGTCCTCGCCGGCGCAGAAAAAGTGACCGATATCAAAATTCAACCCCACGACCGGAGATTTGACGTCCTTGATAAAGGATTTGAACTCTGCGGTATTTTCCATCAACAGGTCCGGCTCGGGTTCCACCAGGATTTTGACGCCCAGTTCTTCGGCCAGAGGAATCACCTGGTCCATCCCCTGGTGAAACAGAGCCATGGCGTCTTTTCTCGACAGGTTGTTCATCGGACCGCCAGGCGGGATGGAAATGTTTTTGCAATCCAGTTTAGCGGCGGCTTTCAAACAGTCAGCGGTATGTTGGATCCGGATGTCGCGTCTTTCTTTATCCGGTTCGATCCAGGAAGGAAGATACATGTCGCCAACGGCGTAAAGGGTAAAGCTGTTGATGTTGGTGAGTTTCAGGTTGTGTTTTTCGAGTGTTTCTTTCACCCGGGTCATTTCGGCCCCTTGAAAGTCGGGGGGATAGAGATGGGGTCTGTCGCCCATGATCTCGACACCTCGAAATCCAAGAGCTGCGATTTTTTCAAAGGATTCAAAAATAGAGAACTTAACAAATGCGTTAGTGCTGTAAGCGAATATCATAATTTTTTCCTTGAGATCGCTGCACGGCATTCTTCTTCCAGCTTCTTCAGGCTTTGAATCTGATCCTGAAAGCTCAGCGGCGGATTCTCTCCCAGGGGTTTTTTAAAATAAAACCCCAGTTCCGGAACCGGTCCGGTCCGGTCCGCCATTTTCAATGCCGCCATCCACCGGGCAAGATCCAGAACCAACGGTGCAGCCAGGATCGAGTCCCGGGCTTGAAAGTTCAAACGGATACTCATGGGGAGGCCGAACATCCCTTGAAAGTCGATGGCATCCCAGGCTTCCTTGGCATCGCCCCGGGGCGGGTAGTAGTCGATATGGACTTTATGAGACGGTTCTCCGTATCGTTCCCCAACGGGGTAGCCCAGAATGTCATCCAAAAGTTCGGTCTTGTTGGCCACTTTTCCGGCCGCTCGATCGGGGTCCATTAGGTTCTTCCCGTCGGCGTTTCCAAGAAGATTGAGGCTGTACCACCCGTCCACAAAAAGATTTCTTGCTTTGAGTGCCGAGGCTAAAACGACTTTGAGATAGGTCTGGCCGGTCTTACCGTCGCACCCTGCTATGGGGACTTCATGTTTAATCGCTTCCTGAAGGACCACCGGGATTTCCATCGAGTTTGGGGAAAAATTTACCACCGGGACTCCGGAAAAAATGGCTGCCAGAACATAGGCCAGATCCGGGTGGCTCCTTGGGTTCGCCTCAGAATAGAGGCGGCCCAGGTTCGTTGTATTTTCAAAATCGTTTGGTACACACGCCGGCAAGAGGTCGATGAGGATGGGCCGGGCATCGGCATACCGTTGTCTGAGGGTCCGGATATCCTGCATGAGATGCTCGATCTGGCCTTTAAGATCAAGATCTGCTTGCGGGGCCTGGA
The DNA here is from genome assembly GCA_019314155.1 of Deltaproteobacteria bacterium. GTDB lineage: Bacteria > Desulfobacterota > Desulfobacteria > Desulfobacterales > UBA11574 > JAAXQD01. Next base: position 18,659 of record JAFCZV010000065.1, on the reverse strand, counting down.
ATAGGGTTATCTCGTCGAGATCCGTCTGAAGGGGTTTCCAGAGAGTCTCCGGCAATACCCCGCAATTGTTTATACATTCGGTTAGTTTCCCAGGTTCCGTATCCCAGCCTGTCATGTGGACGGCATGGGGCGGTCCCAGATAGGAAAAACTGTTGCGGGTTGTCAGGCTGGGCAAGACGGCATCGGGATCCTTGCGCATGGCAGCGGCGGCCACAGCCACCGTGGAGCCTACAGCGCCTTTGGCGCCCGCAATCATTAACAGAAGTGATCGTGGTTTGGAATCGTCGGAATTTGTCATCGATAAACCTTAATTTTATCCTAATTGAGCGAAAATGTTCAATTGAAAGGTGTCAGGTATCAGGTGTCAAAAAACGTCTGCGGTTGTTTTCATACAAAAAAACAGACACAATAGCAAATCAAACTTTATCAGATCTGGATTTCATGGGAGTTTGTATTTGCGTTTCAGTAACAACGCATTTCCGGTGACGCTGAGGCTGCTCAGGAGCATGGCACACACAGCGACGACGGGCGTCAACAGTCCGCCCATGGCAATTGGTATGCTGATGGCGTTGTAAACCAGAGAAAACATAAGATTCTGATGAATCTTTCTGTTTACCCGTTTTGCCAGATTCAGATAATCCAGAACCTGACGGGGATTCCCCTGCATCAGCGTAATATCCGCAGCCTCTTCGCTCAAGTGGCTTCCGGAGTGGACGGCCACGGCCAGATCCGATTGTACAAGGGCCGGGGCGTCATTGATGCCGTCCCCCACCATGGCAACGACCTTCCCTTTTTTCTGCATATCCCGAACCAAAGCGGCTTTATCCCCGGGAAGCCTTCCGCCGTATGCATTCTGAATGCCCAGCATATTTCCGACGGCCCGTGTGATATCCTCTCCATCGCCCGATACCAGGGCTATATGGTAACCCTTGTTTTGTAGTTTTTCAACGGTTTTGGATGCTGTTTTTCGGAGGCGGTCTCCAAAAACGAACGCGGCACACAATTGTTTCCCATAACTCATATAGACCGTTGACTGCAATATTCCATCTTTTTGTCGGCCTGCCGGTATTGCCGAAGGTTCTTTCAGGCTTTCGGCAATAAAATCTATGGATCCTATTTTGACTTCGTCTTCTTCGAGCATTCCGGACATTCCGTTTTCAAAACACTGTATGTCTTCGACGGGGGCCGGCAATGCCATGGTTTCTTGCGCTTTTCTTCTGATTTCCCAGGCGATATAATGATCGGACGTTTTTTCCAGCGCGGCTGCCATGGAGAGGATCTGCTTTTCAACAAAGGGTTTCATAACAACGATATTCCGTATGATCCATTCACCTTCGGTGAGAGTCCCGGTCTTGTCGAAGACAATGGTATCGGTTCTCTCCGCCTGTTCAAAGGCCGAAAACTCCCGGACTAAAATACCGGCATGTCCTGCCAGAGAGATCCCCGCGACGCGGGTGATGGGTAGGGCAATGCCCAGGGCACAGGGACACGAAATGACCATGACCGTGACAGACCGAATAATAGCTGTTTCAACGGACATGCCCGACAAAAGACAGACCCATCCGGTTCCTATGGAAAGCAGCACGACCAGAGGCACGAACCAGCGGAGAATGCGATCGGTTTTTGCTTCAAGGGGAATCTTTTTTTCCAGAGCTTTTTCCATAATGTCGATCATCTGTCCCAGGGTCGAGGCATCGCCGATGCCTTCGGCTCTGGCCCTGAAGGTTCCTTGCAGCACCCGGGTTCCGCTCCGGATCCGGTTCCCGGCTTTGATTTTTACGGGCAGGGCTTCACCGGTGAGAGAAGATTCATCCACCGTGCCCGAACCGACAAGGATCCGCCCGTCTGCAGGGATAATTTCGTTTTCTTCAACCATGAAAACGTCTCCGCGTTTGAGGACTTCCACCGGGACATAACGGCCGCGTGGAAATTTATCACTGCATATTTTGACCTTGGTGGGCTGAAGGGAGAAAAAATTTGAAAGGTCTTTCCGCACCGAATCTTTGGCTTTTTTTTCGATGGTTTTGCCAAGCAAAGTCAAGGTAATCAGCATGGCGGCAGTGTCATAATAGAGATGAATGCTTCCGGAAAAAAGATTGACCGTACTGTAAACGTAGGCGGTAAGAGCGCCGATGGCGATCAGCGTTTCCATGCCGAAGGCAGCGGAGATAAGTCCGGCCCAGGCTTTTCGAAATATTTTGGGGCCGCCGTAAAAAAGAACGATGCCGGCGAGTATGAAAATCGGCCAGGAGAGTTTATGGACGGTATCCGGGGTCAGCTGGATGAAAAACCCGGAGTAGAGGGAAAAGGAGAGCATCATCACGTTGGCGGTGAGAAATGCAGAGATGGCAAAACGGATGAAATCCTTTTTGGTTTCCATCGCCAGTGTATCTTCTTCAGGCTCCGCCGCCCGATATCCCAGTCGGCCGATGGTCCGGATAATGCGTTCCGGGGACGTCAGAATCGGATTGTATTCACATCGGACCGTATCCGTTGAAAAATTGCACGCTGCATGTACAATGCCGGATTTTTTGCCGAGGGCGTATTCGATCACCCAGGCGCAGGCCGGACACCACATATCGTTGACTTTCAGGTGAATGCCAAGGGTGCTGGATGCGGATTCGATCCCTTCTCCTGTTGCAGATTCAGTGTCTGTTGGTCCTAAAGAAAAGGGCGTTTCCGAAGGATATTTGGCCGGGCGCGCCTCCAGGTCCGATTCCGAAACCGGGATAATTCCCATTTCCAGACACGTTTTGAACAGCGGTGACTTTTTAAATTGTAACGGGTCCGGAGCATCGGAAGCTTCCATGAGCATGATGAACACCTGTCGGCAACCGAAACAGCAGAACGAAAATTCGCTGTGCTCTGAACGCCATTTAATTGTGCCGTGTCTTAAGGAGAGGCCGCAAAGGTCGCAGGAAACAGCAGAAGGATTCATGTCATTCGCGGGGTTCCAGAGATTTTATATGGGCAATGATCCGCCAGCGATCGTTCACCGCGATGGTGGTGGCAAGGGCCGGCTGTCTGCCATTGGGAATTCCGTAACTGATCTCTTTAAAGAGGGTGCCTTGGGGCATGGACTGAACCCGGGCACTTTGAAGATCTCCGGGCAGGGGGTGAAAACTCTGGCCCACCGTGCCGTTGCCGTCATAGTACTTTCCATGGCACTGGGCGCAGTAAGTAAAATAGAGAAACTTTCCCGATTCCTCTCCACCGGTAACGGGTATCACCGCTTTTTCCATAATCAGCATCGGTTTTTCGTAGGGCCGGACAGCAGGGGTTTCCCACATGCGCCCGATCTTAAGGTTTTCATCATACAGTGTTAATACCGTATAGACAGTTGTGAGTACAACGGCCACCAGCAAAATTAGAATCAAGATTCGCTTCATCTATTCCCCCTTGGCGCCTTTCACGTGTTGAGGGTAGGGGAGCACCCGGTAAAGTGCATAGGGTGATTCCCCGGGGACATCCTTGACCGGGCGATAGTCCCAGGTGGGTTGGCCCCTATCCCCAACGACAAAAAACGAAAAAAACCCTTTTCCAAGTATCCATACCAAAAGCAGAAAAATGATGACCCAGGTGCCAAAAGTAGACTCTTTTCCGGTTGAATGTGTCATTTTATATTTTTACTCCCAACAGGCCGGTACCCAAAATATAAAAGAAAATCCAGACTATGGTCCCGGCGATGATCAGCATCATGGACAGGGGAAAAGGAGCGTCCCTGTCTTCGATTCCTTCGGGGAAGCGGTAGATGATTTTCCGTTTTCGCGCTTCGGCATCTTCGCTTCGAAGGTGGCTGAAGGCCAGCGCCAACCCGAATACCACCATAAAAATCAGAGCTGGAAACACATACAGCACGATATGTTGGAAGTTTAGCAGATTAAAATGTCTCATGGGATTTCCTTTAAAAAATGTTTTCCGTTTAACCGTTTGTTTACGCTCCGCTTGCGTTCAAAAGTGCAAAGATCAGCACCGCCCCGCTGGCGGCCAGGCCAGCCAGTGCCAGCAGCACGAGGACATACGTCTCATACCGATGAAAGGTCGAGATCTCTGCAGAAGATGGTTCGTGCTCATCTTCCAAGGGCAGAAACCGTGCCCGCTTCTGATCTTTAAACTGGCCGTTTTTCAGGGCCCAGAAAAAGACCGCCAGGCTGATGGCAAAGCCCAATGCCATGTATGTTATGAAATATGGGAAATACATCTCAATTTCAAATTAAAAAGTTCAAAGTTCAAATCAATTTAAAATGCATAAATACTAAAAAATCATTTTCCTTTTCGGGAAGTATTAAGTATCGTAGAAAAAATTAACGTTAGCTCCTGTGCCTCTTGCCAAATTTTTTTACATTCTTTTTTTCTATCCGGATTCGCTTTGGCGATCATTCTTATCCAATGTTTAGTTTCTTTTGCTTCCTTTTTGCAGAGCGCTATTTTGTGTCTGAAATCTTTTTTCGATTCTGCGCCATCGGCTTCCATATAGTTGGCCCCGATACCTGTACCGGATCGAATGAACTGCTTAACGAGTTCATTGCTTATCCGGTCATGAGGCAGTGTTTTTGCAAAGTCGATTATTCCTTCTCCAAGCAGAGCAGTTCTTTCTTCCAGATCGTACACCTTTTTTTCATTGGTATTTTGGATTTCACTTGTCATTTGGATTTTGAAATTTGTTATTTTTTATCATGGTTCATACGCCGCATCGATCCCTTTGGGTTCGGTGTTGGCATCGGTTTGATCGATGAAGTTGACCGCCACATAATTACCCACATCCCAGATTTTTTCCGATTCCAGTTCACGTTTGAAATAGGGCATGGCCGTGCCGGTGATGCCGTTCATAATCTGGTAATATAGAATTCCCCCGGAAATTCCTCTGCCCTTCAAAATGGTAAAATTCAAGGGGGGTGGATACACATACGGCTGGGCCGGCCCCATGCCGTCACCGATGGGGCTGTGGCATCCGAGGCAAAAATCCTGATAAATTTTATGGCCTCTGGCCAGTCCGGCTTCGGTGGTTGGATAGGGGTTGGGGATGTTCCGCCAGCCTTCGGGTACAGTGTTGCGGAGCCATTTTACGTTGGCTTCGGGCCCCATTTCATAGGCTTTGATGGCTTCTTTTTTCCAGAACCGTTGTCGTTCCAACCGGTGATCCGCATTTTTGAGCCCTAGGCTTTGGACGTACGTCGTCAACTTTTTAATATCTTGTTTGCCGAGAAAGGCAAACGCCGGCATAATGGACAGGGGCCGGGTATATCTGGGGTTGATAAAATGAGCCATATGCCAGTCATCCGGATGCTCCCCGCCTTCCTGGGAAAGATCCGGACCGGTTCGTTCCGAGCCGAGCAAAATGGGTCTGTCCTGAATATAATCACCGGCCTGGGCGATCCGTTCCGCGCCCAACCCCCAGTCAACGGAGCGGATAGATTGAGTATGGCAGTAGACACAACCGTTGGCGATATAGATGGACCTGCCGTCGGTTTCCCGGATTGTCCGTGAACGAAAGATATCCGAGGGTGCTTCGATACGGGTGGCGTAAGGCACGACCACGACCATAAACACAATGACACCCAAAATCAGGAGGCTGCCGATAACAATGATCCGTGGTGTCATATTCATGATATTTCTCCGGGGTTGAAAAATATGGATCTAACGATGTTGTACAATCCCATAACCGCCGAGCTGAAAATCATGAGCCCCAGAGAAGCCCGGGTAATATAGTATATGTGCATTTCCGAAAGAATCCGGTAAACGGCTTCGCCGTTGAGCCAGGCATTGCCTTGAATCAGTCCTACAATGGTCAGCACCACGGTGAAACCGATGACGCCGATGAGGATTATCCAGTACTGAAAATCCGCCAGGAATCTGCTGTAGAGGGGTTTTCCGGTGATTCGGGGCAGGATGTAGTAAATTCCTCCCAGGGCGATCATTCCGGCAAACCCTAAAACACCGACATGGGCATGGGCCACGACCCAATTGTTAAAATGCGTCACCCGCTGCACATTCGGAAGCGCCATCATGGAACCCTGAATGCTCACAAAGAAATACATAATGGTGCCGGTAAAGACAAATTTGGCGCCGATGTCGGCATGTATCAGTCCGAGTTTTCCTTTTGCCGTGTACCAGATATTAATCAGAAACGCCATGACCGGAATGACCATTGCAATACTGTCCACAATAGAAATGACCTTGAGCCAGGTGGGCACCGGCACCTGAAGCAGATGGTGGGTTCCGATATGGGTATAAACCACCAGCAGGGACCAGAACCCGAACAGAGAGAGGGTGTGGCTGTAAAGCGGTGCCCGGCATGCCCTCGGAATTACATAATAGGCCACCCCGGCGGATAAGGGGGTCAGCAGCAGACCGAAAACATTATGGCCGTAGAACCAGAGAAGAATTGCATCCGGGATGCCCACCAGAGATCCGCTGTTGGGCTTCCAGATGACGTTTCCAAGACTGAATGTTACAGCGGTCAGAACGATGCCGGCGCAAACATACCAGACCGAAACATAGAGGATCGGCTCTTTGCGCCTGGCAACGGTCATGATCATATTGACAAAGACCAGGGAAAACGCCCCAACGATCAACATGTCGATGGGCCAGATCATTTCGGCATACTCCCTTCCCTGGGTGTATCCCATGGCCAGGCTGACCACGACGAAAATCAAGGTGAAATTCCACGCCAAAACGGTGATCACTCCCAGTTTTTCACTGAAAAGTTCGGTGCGCAGCAGTCTGGGAACATAATAAAAGGCCGCCCCAAGCAGGCCGGGTGTCACAAATCCGAAAAGCACCAGATTGACATGGATGGGTCGGATCCGACCGAATACGAGCCAGCCGATGTTTTCCGTCAGATCGGGTGCTATGAGCTCGGTGGCGCCGAGGAGCCCCATGAAGGTGGCAACAACCATCCAGAACGCCGAGGTGAGGCAAAAGCCTTTTGCGGTCAAGTAATTCGGCGGCATTGTTGGTGATTCGTCGGTCAATTTCCTCTCCTCGAAGATACTAAAAAATATTTGGAACCTTGAACCCCTGAACGCCTACGTTATTTGTTACGGGTTGTTCGTTATCCTCGGCGCACCCTTAAACGCCGGTATATATAAAATCTTTTTCCATTAACCAATAACGAATAACCGTTTTTTTTAACTGTGGCACGCCAGCCAGCAGTCCAGATTAGCCCCTTTACTTTTATGACATTCAACGCAGAATCCCATTTTGAATCGTTTTCCCCGAATTCGATCCATGGTCTCGATCTGTCCATGGCATTTTTCGCATTCCACCTCTTTTTTAATGTGTCGCTGATGGTTGAACAGAACGTGTTCCGGAAGATAGAAGACTTTTTTCCAGGGTGTCGGCGTTCGGGTGTTAAAATATTCATGTTCCTTCCGGATCCAGGGATGATTGGCGATGATGTACTTGTGACAGTAGAGGCATTTTTCAACCGGGGGGATTCCCGGATGAAGGGACCGTTCCACATACGGATGGCAAAACCGACACTGGATCACCTTGACACCGGCATGGACCCGATGGCTGAAAGGGATCGGCTGTTCGGGACCGATTCGGGTTGCCGGCGGGATGTAAAAAAAATAGAGAAAGCCCAGAATCAGCAACACGCAAAGTCCGGTCCATAAGAGCGGAATCCTGTTCTTGGCCAACGAAGACAGGGTTTCACCGAAAGCGGTGATAAACCGCATCGGCTTGCCCCCGGTGCCGATGATCACGGCCAGTACCAGAACCGATATGATCGCAATGGTGGTGATCAATATTTCCATCACGTCACCTCTTTGTCGGCAACCCGGACCAGTTCGGGAAACAGGTTCAAAAAAACGGTAACGGCCAGTGCCATGGAACCCAAAAAACCTATAAAAATCAGTCCGTCGATTAAGCCCAGGGGCAGGGCGGAAGCATGGGGATTCAGCGCCGGCCCAATGAGTAGAAGATGTTCCAGCCAGATCCCCATGATAACAACGGCGCAAAGAATGCTCATGAACACAGGCTTGGTTTTGATTTTCTTGTTCAGGAGAATGAAAAACGGCATGATAAAGCAGATGATAAAGATAAACCAGGCCAGAGAATTCCAGGGCGGGGTCATGGTTCGTTCGATAACATAGGCGGTTTCTTCGGGAATGTTGCCGTACCAGATGACCACCAGCTGGACGTAGAAAAAGTCGGCCCAAACCAGGCAGAAGGCAAAAAAGAGTTTCCCGATATCATGGAAATCCGATAATTTCAGCTTGAATTCTATTCCCTGATACAGATGAAGTGCCGATGCGAGGATGATGATACCGCCCAGGCCGACGTAAAATGCCTTAACAAACGTATAGGCTCCAAAAAGGGTGGAATACCAGTGGGGATCCAGGCTCATCACCAGATCGTAGCCGATCAGGGACAGGATCAGCGCAAAAGCGAGTATATAAAGAATGCCGAAGACGGTCATACGGCGGTTGCACGTCTTCGCATCCGGGATGTGTTGATCCCACCTTTTATATAAAAAGGTCCGGATTCTACCGGAAGATATGGAGCGATCCAGTTTCAGCCAGAGGGCATGGTAAAGATAAAAAAACCCCAAACCGTACAGGATCAGCAGTCCGACAAAATCTCTGGTAAAAAGAAACGGGATGTTCAGCCAGACCTCTTTACCGTGAAGATCTTGATGGAGCCATGGAAAAAGGTCATCTCTCCCCAAAAAGAGAATTAAAAAGAGGCCGAAAGAAATGGGAAAAAACGCGGTAAAAGACTCGGCAAGGTTTGACAACGGTCCGCTCCACCGGGCTTTAACCGTGTGCATGAGCACAGAGAAAAGAAGACCACCCTGGGCAATGGCCGACCATAACAGAAAATTGATCAGATATGACTGCCAGACCCTTTCGGGATTCCGACCCATAAGCCCGACAATAAAGGCGCCCAGGCCGATAATGATCAGAGACAGACAAATAAGAACCCACGGCTTTGTCTGTAAAACAGCAGTGTTTTTGTCGTTTGATGACATATTACTCAAAAAGTTTATTGGGTCAAACCACACCCGGGTCCCTGGCCCGGATATTCTATTTCAAGCCATCTCAAAAATACTTCCAGCGCCCAATTACAGTGTTGCAAGCCTCTTCAAAATGATCATATATTTTCTATGTATGCTCCGCTTTTTCATCGGCTCGCGCTTTGTCCTTGAACGTAATCTGCATTTTTGAGATGGCTTGTTGTATTCTTATTCTTCTGAAAAGATATTTATTTCGCCGCCTCTGGTTTGAAAAAATGCTTTGAGTCCTTCCAATTCATCTGCTTTGCAGGCGGCCAGAATTCCGAAGTGCTCTCCTGAACATCGGGGATCATATTCCTCGAGTCCGGCGAATTCAGGGAGCTGCATCTGATGGATGAGACCTGCCACATTGCCGAAAACAGCAAACAAAATGGTAAACTCGAACCCAACGATGAAAAACGGCACCAGCGCGATAACCGGCTTTCCGCTGACAATGAGATTCCATTGAGAAGCGGTAGAGGCGGCCAGGAGAAAACCGGCAAAAAAGCCGATGATTCCTCCGGCCAGGGTAAAATAGCCGACTTTGCTCTTTTTTAAACCCAGTGTATCGGATATTTTATGGCTGGGAACAGGACTGTGAACCCGACGCAGGGGCCAAGGTGAATCCTTGATGGCTTCGATGGCCGATACGGCCCTGGCTTCGTCCGTGAACAGGCCCATTACCCGATACTCAGTCCCCATGGCCGGCTCCTTGATTGACGGTTTCCTTCATCTCCGTCATGGAGACCGACGGAAAGTGTTTGACAAAGAGCAAGAAGAGGAAAAAGAACAGACAAAAAGCACCCAGCATGATACCGAATTCGATAATCGTCGGTGAATACAAACCCCAGGCATGGGGGATAAAATCACGACTCACGCTGGAGATAATAATTACGAAACGCTCATACCACATACCGACATTGATAAATATCGAAATACCGAACAGCCAGAGAGTGGCGGTCCGGATCTGTTTGAAAAAAAAGAGCAAGGGGATGATGGTGTTGCAGACGACCATGATCCAGAATCCGAGGGCGTAGTCGCCTGTGGGTCGATATTTAAAGATGGCCATTTCCACCGGATTTTGGCTGTACCATGCGATAAAGAACTCCGTGCCATAGGCAAACCCAACGATCAGACCGGTAAAAATAATGGTTTTGGCAATGTTTTCTAAAACTTCTATTTTTTCATAATGGAAGATCTTTCGAATGGGAATCATCAGCGTCAGCACCATGGCCAGTCCGGAATGGATGGCGCCGGCCACGAAATAGGGCGCAAAAATCGTCGTGTGCCAGCCGGGCGCAATTCCCAGGGCAAAATCCCATGACACCACGCTGTGAACTGAGATTACCAGGGGTGTCGCCAGGGCTGCAAAAAATAGATATCCCCGGGCATAATGCCGCCACTGCTCATGGGTGCCGGTCCATCCCAGGGAGATCACCGTGAAGATCTTCTTGCGTATTCCCGTGGCGCGATCGCGTACGACGGCAAGGTCCGGAAGCAGTCCGGTGTACCAGAACAGAGAACTCACCATGAGATACGTGCTGATGGCCACGACGTCGAACATCAGCGGCGATTGAAAATTCTGCCACAGGTTTCTCTGATTGGGGATGGGGAGCATATAAAAGACCAGCCAGACCCGGCCCAGATGAATAAACGGAAAAAGTCCGGCAATGCAGACCGCAAAGACCGTCATGGTTTCAGCAGCCCGTGCAATCGGATTCCGCCATCCGGCTCTGAGCAGATGTAATATTGCGGAGATGAGGGTTCCGGAATGGGCAATCCCCACCCAGAACACAAAGTTGATGAGGTAGGTTCCCCAGGCCACCGGATTGTTCATTCCGGCCACGCCAATGCCGGTTAAAATCTGGTAGATCCAGCAGGCCGCTCCGGCCAATACACCCGCAAATAATATCCCTACGGTGAGCCAGTAACTGCGACCCGGCGGTTTCAGGGTGTCCAGTACAGTCTGGTCTATTTTTGCAAATGTCAGCTCGGTCATTTTATCTTCATCTCTATAAACATAGCTACCAGAGTCGGACAATTATTTTTAAGCCCTGCCAAAGGTGGTTCAGAGTGCCTAAAGTTAATGTTTGCTGCAATTTTAAGATTCCAAATAGATACGCCTTAGACCGGCAACATACATACTCTGAATCACATAATTCTGACAAATTATTTCGTTGAATGCGGCCATAACTTTAGGCACTTTTTCATTCAACTCTATATCTCCCGGACAACTTTTTTCAGGTAAATTACGGCCGGTTTGGTGTTCAGATATCCCATGACCTGGTAGGCCCGGGGATCTGTTGTACGTTTTCTGACCCGGCTTTTCGGGTCCATGAGATTTCCGAAAACTATGGCATCGGTGGGACAGGTTTGCGCGCAGGCCGGAACAACATCGCCGTCTTCTATCATTCGCTTTTCATTTTTGGCGATGTCGTGGGCATGCTTAATTCGCTGAATGCAAAACGAGCATTTTTCCATGACCCCTTTGCTGCGAACGGTGACATTGGGATTCAGCTGCCAATTCAACGGATCGGGCCATTCCCAGTCGAACCAGTTGAAGCGTCGTACTTTGTAAGGGCAGTTCTGCGAGCAATAGCGGGTTCCGATGCAGCGGTTGTAAATCTGGTTGTTGATGCCCTCTTTAGAATGGTGGGGGGCATATACCGGGCATACCGATTCGCACGGTGCATTGTCGCAGTGCTGACACATCATGGGGAGAAACGTGATTTTTTCCCCGTGTTCGGAATCCTGATAACGTTCTACCTGGAGCCATGCCATCTCACGGCCTTGGACAATCCGTTTTACGCCCACCACGCCGATGTTGTTCTCGGCGTAGCACGCTGTCGCGCAGGCGCCGCATCCAATGCATCTGTCAAGATCCACCGTCATGCCCCAACGATAGGTATCATGGTCATGGGGCGGATAGAAATCTCGTTGGGAATCGTAGCCTTGGGGCAGGGGGAGGGTAAACGGAAAGTCTTCCATGGTCAATCCGTGTTTTTCATGGGATTTTCCATGTTCGAGTTCATCCAGGGAAACAGAAAGGGCGATTTTTCGCCCATGCTGGAACCGACTGCCGTCGGTATGTGCCAGTTTTACGGTGGATCCGGTTGCCCGGACCGATACAATCGTGGTCGAACAGAGAGGAGCGCCTGAAACAGGTTCCGTCTCCGGAGGAAGCAGCACCATTGGATTCGTTCCTATGTTGGCGGCATATCTCCCGAAATTTCGATGTCCCTGTCCGATGGCCATCACTATGATACCGGGATGGACCCCTTCGGTTTCATAAACCGGCGCATTTAATCGGCCGGTTTCAGATTGAATTTCAACCATGTCTTCCTGTGCAAACCCTTTTGTTTTCATGGTCTGGGGATGCATCAGCACCGGTGTCTGCCAGGCGATCTTGGTCAGAGGATCCGGCACCTCACACAGCCAGGGTCGGTTGGCGCCCCTGCCGTCAAAAAACCGGATCGACGGAACCGCCATGAACGCCAATTCGGATGTCGACGGCAGCGAAAGATTGTCAAAAGCTTTGTGCAATAAAGCCGGTTCGATTTCAGGGGGCTGAAAAGATGGGGTTCGATGGTTTTGGTTGAAAATTCCACCCTGTTGAATGGTCTGAACCCACGCTTTTGTGTTTTCAATTTTTTTCTTTTGCTTCAGATAACGGTAAAGATATTTGATGTAATTATCGGGTTTTTTGCCGTCGTTGCTGCGTAAAAATACGTCTCCGATACTGGGAGCCTCGGTCAAATGTCCCATGGCTGGCTGGAGCGTGGATACAATGTCGCGCCTGCCGCTGTATTCATCCCAGGTTTCCAAAGGAAGTCTTGTGGGAATCACCAGATCGGCCAGAGCTGTGGTTTCATCCATAAAGCTGGAAAAACTGACCACAAAAAGGCGTTTTAGTTTCAATGTTTCGATTACCGTGCTTTCCGATGGCATTGAAAAAACCGGATTGGTGTTATTGAGCAGCAACAGATCGACCGGTTCCCGATTTAAAAGTTCAAAAAAGGAAAGAACCTCTGATCGCCGGGCTGACGTTTCCACTCGATGTCGTCCCTCGAGGTCGAAAAGCATCAGTTGGGGATCGAATATCAAGTTCAGCAGATTAACAGCCATGTTCGTTTGGAGGGCGTTGTCGCAGGTGCTGCCAGAGCCGATAATCAGGGGTTTTTTAGCAGTTGCCAAGCGGGTTGCCGTCCGGTCAAAATTTTCAGCCGAAATGCCGGACGCCCGGACAACGGCTTCTTTGGTGAATGGTGACGATACCTCTTTAATGGTGGAAAGAAGAGGTTCCGGAAGATTTTTTCCCCGGCCGGATGTTATGGCCTGATGGACCAGGCCCATTGCCACATGGGCCTCGGTTCCGGATTTGCAGGACAGCCACAGATCGGCATTGGCCCCAGTTAAAGACTGATACGCGCTGACATGACAAAAGAAGCCTTTACGCCCGTGGTTAAGGGCGTGCATGGCCTTGAACTTGCGTGCGTATTCCACCGGAGACAGCCAGGTTTCCAGAAAATCGGCTCCAAAAGATACCAGTAAATCCGCTTTATCCATATGATAGGCCGGCAGGCCTTCAATCCCCAGGATTTTTTCATTGGCGGTTTTCAGGGCCTCATAGGCATAGGGCTCAAATACAAGGGGAGGTGGCGAGCCCCATCGCTGTAATGATTCTGTAAAAAGGGTGTAGAGGCTCTCGCCCACCACGTCTGTCAACATATGGATTTTATTGCGCCCTTTGTGGGCGGCCTGTGATGCTTTCTTGTGTAAAAGTGCTTCTGCCCGGGAGAATGAAATGGGTCGCAGTTGATCTTTTTCTTTGAGCAGGGGCGTTTTGATCCTGTCCGGATTGTAAATCCCTTGCAACGCCGCCTGGCCCCGCATGCAAAGTTTGCCTGCATTGATAGGATGTAATGGGTTGCCTTCAACCTTTACAACCCTTCCTTCTCTGTTTTTGGCGATGATGCCGCAGCCCGCAGGGCATTCGCGGCAGGTGGAGGCGTACCAGTCTGCTTTTCCCGGTACCATGTCATCGGGGGCTTCAACCTGGGAAAAGAGCCTGGTTTCAGGATTGGATGTGCAGCCTGCAGCGAAGGTTATGCTGGTCATACCGGCAATTTTTAGGAAGGTCCTCCGATTCATACCAAAACGTGCTCCCAAACTGGAATGCTAAAATGAACCGTTTGTTTCAGGGGAAATATAAACGAAAAGTATTTCATAGCGGGTGATGATCATTGGTCGCTATGAATTTTTAATATAGATAAGTATGCCATATGTGTCAAGCAGTTTGCCGCCATTCAGCAGAGTGAACGCATTTGATTTCGGTACAGCGAAGCGACGGCGTGGAGCGTTCTCTCTCTATTGGGATTCAAATGCGTTTGCCCTGCGCCATTCAGCGGTAGGGATCACGTTGTTACTGGATCGATGGAATTGGCTAAGAATTTTATCTGGCTTTTTGGCTTGTACGGCGGGCTGGGTTAATTTTATTGATTCTGCCGATAGATGTGATAGGTTCGGTGGGCAGCATTTAGTTCGCGAATAAAATATAAGTGGAATGGTGTCCATGAACGTTATATTCGTACTGATCGTTTTGATTGCATTTTTATTTGCCGGCTGGCAGCAAATTTTCTTTGTTCCCGACGAAGGCGGCCCCGTGGCCATGGAAATCCTATCCAAGGCGATGATCGAATCGGCCGGCGGGGCCGTGGAACTGGCCATTGGCCTGGTGGGCGTAATGGCGCTGTTCCTGGGGCTTATGAAGGTGGCCGAAGCCGGGGGGATGCTCACCATTTTGGCCCGGCTGATCCGTCCGCTGATGGTGAAACTGTTTCCCGATGTGCCGCCGGATCATCCGGCTATGGGCGCCATGATTCTGAACCTTGCGGCCAATGCGCTGGGGCTGGGCAATGCCGCGACACCGTTCGGCATTCGGGCCATGCAGGAGCTCGACACCCTTAATCCTCAACACGGTACGGCCACCAACGCCATGGCCCTGTTTCTTGCCATCAATACATCCAGCGTGACCCTTTTGCCCACCGGTGTCATCGCCCTGCGTGCAGCGGCCGGCTCTTCAGATCCAGCCGCAATTTTGCCCACCACCCTGTTTGCCACAATCGGCTCCACCACCGTGGCCGTAATAGCCGCCAAACTATATGGGAAATTTGCGCCCCTCAAAAATATAGCCGGCACTGATGCGGAGCGAACGTCTCCAAACGACGGGGTGGAAGCGGTACCTTTGCAAGACGCTGCCGAAGGATATCCGTTGTGGGTCAGCCTTGGGGCCCTTGCGGCTCTGGTGGCGTCGATACCCCTTGCCGTGGTTTACGGGCGGTCCGTATCGCCGTGGATCATACCGGTTCTTATGGTCGGGTTTTTGGGCTTCGGGGTTGTGCGCCGCGTGCGCGTCTATGAGGTGTTTGTCGAAGGCGCCAAGGACGGGTTCCGGGTGGCCCTGCGCATTATCCCCTATCTGGTGGCCGTCCTGGTGGCTGTAGATATGCTTCGGGCCAGCGGAGCCATGGATGCCATCGTCGGGGTTTTGGGGGGCATTACCGGCCGTTTCGGCCTTCCGGCCGAAGCCCTTCCCATGGCTTTGATGCGGCCCCTTTCCGGATCGGGGGCATACGGCATTCTGGCTTCCATTATCAACGACCCGGCCATCGGACCCGACAGTTACACCGGCTATCTGGTTTCCACCCTCCAGGGATCCACTGAAACGACCTTTTATGTGCTGGCGGTTTACTTTGGAGCGGTACAGGTGCGCCGTGTCCGGCATGCGCTGGCCGCCGCTTTGACGGCGGATGTGGCCGGCGTGGTTTTTGCGGTCCTGGCCTGCTCGTTTTTTTTCCTTTAGCGTGCGTACCGAATTGCCCGGGTCATCGATCTCGAGATTCAAGCCCTTGTAAAATACTCTTAAATGCCATATATCATATACAATGTACAAAAAACAATTAATACTAGTTGTCTCTTTATTTCTTGGGTTTCTTTTAAATTTTCCATCGTTGTCATCCGCATACAACAGAGCAGATCGCCGAAGTTATCAGCGGTCCATCGTCGATGTCCGTTCGCGGTTGAACCCCAGGTTTAAGAAGGTCAAACGTAAAAAAACCAAATATATTATCGTTCACACCTCGGAACTTGGACTTAAAACGACTCTGCGGGTTGTTTCGAAAGGAAAGCGTTTGCGCAACGGCAGGACCACCCCCGGCGGGCATGCACATTATGTGATTGCTCGAAACGGACGCACGTATCGCATTCTGGACAAGAAATTCGAAGCCGACCACGCCGGTCGCAGCATGTGGAACGGTAAGGCGGATATCAGTAAAATCTCCATTGGAATCGAATTGGTGGGGTATCATTACGCACCCATCTCTGAAAGCCAGTATCGGTCCGTTGGCAAATTGATCGACATTTTACAAAAGGTTTACGGTTTGGATGACCGGGCAGTCCTGACCCACAGCCAGGTGGCCTACGGGAAGCGAAACCGGTGGTTCAAAAAAAGCCACCGCGGCCGCAAACGCTGCGCAAAAAATTTTATTCGCGCCAAAGCCCAACTGGGGCCGACCTGGACCTATGATCCCGATGTGCGATCCGGGCGACTTTTGGCAGACTCACAACTGGCCGAAGTGTATTATGGTCGGCGGGGATATTATGCAAAAACCGAAGACGCCAACGTCATCTCCAAGCGTAACACCGCCTGGTCCATCGCCGGGGAAGATTACGACAGTCGGACAACGGCTTACAAATTTCCAGGCGGTCGAATATACACCGGCGATCAAATTTCAGAAAACGTGGGTTGGAGCCGCATACCTGCGAAAACCGTTGTACTGCTCAACCAGGAAAACAGCTTATCTTTGAAAAAAAGCGATGGTCCCATAAAAACCATATCGGACAGTCTTACGGCATGGTCGTTTGCCGGCCAGGCGTATAATCAAAAAACGACAATCTATTTTCTGCCGTCAGGCCGAATAAAATTCGGGTCGATGATATCCGACTGGGATGATCTGCCGGCCGAAACAAGGCTCATCGTCGGTTACCGAGGCCCTTACACGCTTCATAAAGATCGATCCGCCTTTCTTATCGCCGGTCATAAATACAAAGATCGAAAAACGATCTACTACCTGCCATCCAAAAAACTGGTGGCCGGTGATAGAATAGAAAACTTTGATAGACTCCCGGCAGGCACCCTAATTTTTCTGCCTTATACCTAACAAATTTGGTTCTTCTCCAACTAATCGGCTTCCGGCTCCGCTTCCAGCCCATAGGGCTTAAAGGCCGGAGGGTAGTGCCTACAGCTCGGAGAGGAGATGATCCTCCGGTTAAAAATCCGAAGGGTCGAATATTTCCGCAAATCTTCGGCCATGTTTGCTGTGTTGCTTGTAATACGCAATACATCTCTTGACGATGTCCAGGACTTCTTTCTCGCTAAACACGCCGTCCAGTTCTATGGCGAGCCTCGGATGCCTGCCCAGTTTTCCACCGAGCTGAACCCGGAACCCTTTTTCTTTTGTTATGATGGTCCCGGATGGGCAAGCATCCATACAGCGGCCGCATTTCAGACACCGGGCATGATCGATTTCAGGCACTTTCTGCGAGCTGTCGAGGACAATACAGTTTTCAATGCACGCCTCAACACACGCTTTGCAAAGTGTGCATTCTTCTTCGGTGATTTCGGGGATGGCAGCACCGATGATTCCGACATCCTTAATTTGAGGCTGGGAACAGGCGTTCGGGCATTCGGCCAGTGTTACTCTAAATTCATGATGATATTTGAGATCACCTTTAACCTGTTCTTTTAAAAAGCCCAAAAGATCTTCTTTTTTAAGAAGCGTTTCGATCTTTTGAAACAGACTCTCGCAGTTGTTTGCCCGGTTGGGACATCCGCTGGATCCAAAGCACGTGTCGATTTGATACCCTTTGATTTCTGAGCTCATTTTAGACAAAAATCGAGCCTGGGCGGCTTTGACATCGGTCAGGGACACAATTTTTTTCCCGGCTGCCGATGTTTCATTTTCGATCCGCGCTCGAACCCTCTTTCTGACAAAAAAAGGAACCTTTTTAATTTCAGATTCCGCCTCGGACGTCCATTTCACTCTTTTGTGTTCCCCGATCATGATAAACCCTATAGTTGCATAAATAACATGGCAAAATAAGTTTAATGACTATTTAAATAAGGGTTGGTATAACGTTCATTCTGGGCGGCCTTGATCCGGAGAAATCCGGGTTGTTCTGGAAAGTGCTTCTTGTGCCAGTTTGCCGACGGTACTTTCGACCAGGTTCATATTGATGAAGATTTTTATTTTCGCTTCATCTGAAACCAGATTTTGGAGTAAGGGCGTCGTGAATTCTGAAGATAAAGCACCGGACACCCAGGCGGCAAATCCTCGATGGACTGCATCGTTTGAATGTATAAACGGAAGAAGAAAATCTACGGCATTTGCTACGAGTTCGGGACGGACGTAAGCAAGTCTACCCAGTCCCCAGAGTACACCCCTTTGGAGAATTTCGTGC
Source organism: Deltaproteobacteria bacterium (assembly GCA_019314155.1). Lineage (GTDB taxonomy): Bacteria > Desulfobacterota > Desulfobacteria > Desulfobacterales > UBA11574 > JAAXQD01. Next base: position 139 of record JAFCZV010000065.1, on the reverse strand, counting down.
TCGATAAAGTTGCCGCTTTGGTTGATGTAGGAGACCAGTATGCAGGCATACTCCTCAGCCAGCTTTTTATGACGGGCCATGATTTCTCCCATGGCCTCGGGGGCCCCCCAGCCGATTCCTCCGGATTCATCGTTCAGAT
>JAFCZV010000445.1 GCA_019314155.1 Deltaproteobacteria bacterium | reverse complement strand
TCGGTAAACATCCACTACGATGAAACCGGTTTTTTCAGATATGTTTTTGAAGATGAAACCGATGTATTGGACGGGCTCAAAGATTATATGAAAGATATGCCGGCGTATCATCCCAAATTTTATCGGGTGGCTGAACCCAAAGAACCCCAATTCCCAATAGACGATCTTTACCGTTTGGTTCCCTTGGAACCCAAAAGGGTATACGATTTTGACGAAGTATTGGCCAGGCTGGTGGATTCAAGCGAACATATGGAATTCCGTCCGGAATATGGTCCGGAAGTCTATACCGGATTGTGCAAAATCGACGGATTTCTAGTGGCGTGTATCGGCAACCGACAGGAATACCTGGGGAAGAATTATCCAGAGTACGCCGATTATCCCGGTATGGGCGCAAAACTCTACCGCCAGGGGCTGATAAAAATGAACGAGTTCGTGACCCTTTGCGGAAGGGACCGAATTCCTGTCATCTGGCTCCAGGACAGCACCGGACTGGATGTGGGAGATGCGGCTGAAAAGGCGGAGTTGCTGGGTCTGGCCCAGGGGCTTGTTTATTCGATCCAGCAGACCGAAATTCCCATGATGCTTATGCTTCTCAGAAAAGGAACGGCGTCAGCGCACTATCTTATGGGCGGACCCACAGCCAACCGGCACAATGCATTTACTTTAGGAACGGCTGCCAGTGAAATATATGTCATGCATGGTGAGACCGCGGCAGTTGCCACCTATTCTCGAAGGCTGGTCAAAGAAAAGGAAGCTGGAAGGCCTTTGGAGCCGGTTATCGAAAAAATGAACACGCTGGCAAAAGAATATTACGACAATTCAAGGCCCCTGTTTTGTGCCGAAAATGGTCTGATTGATGAGGTTGTGCCGATGCATGATCTGAGGAAATACCTTGTGGCCTTTGCCGGCGCAGCTTACCAGAACCCAAAATCGATCTGCCCCCAGCATCATATGATCCTCCCCCGGATCATCAAAGGATAAGTCGATCCAGTTAGTTTTGAATAAGAATTATAAATGGATCGCTTTTTGATTTTTTATGGATTTTTGGATATAGGTAATGTGTTCGAAACAGTCCTATCTTGTAATTATGGCAAGTGATGAAAGGTTTTGACAAGTCCGATTTTCGTGAGGTATCTTAATAGATCACAGATAATGCCATACCTGAGGTCTGGAATGGAGATCACATAATCGCCTTCTTACCTGGAATTGAAAATATCACAACAATTTGGTATGCATAAAAAATGTTTTTCTGGTCCAACATGGCCGGAGTTTAAATTATAATAAAGTGTGCACGATTTTGGTTTGGAATCTTCAAATTTATTCGGTTCACGATTGAGGCAATGAATCTTGAATTGTTAACCGTACAGTGAAAGAGATGGAGCAGTCTCCTGACTTCCGCCTGGAGTGTAATATATGATCATTCATGATATCTCGTTACCCATTTCCGAATCACTTGTCACCTGGCCCACCCATCCACCTATAAAAATTAATCAACCGAGGCATTTGGCAAAGGGAGACCACGCGACAGTCAGCGAGATTCGGATGAGTGCCCACACCGGCACCCACATAGACGCCCCCAATCATTTTATATCTAAAGGATCAGGAATTGACGCCTTGGATCTGAACCTTCTTGTAGGAGAGGCCCTTGTAGTCGATGCAACCCATGCTAAGCAGATTTCAGGTTCCGAACTAACCGAAATGCAGATCCCCGATAATACCGAAAGGGTACTTTTTCTAACCCGCAATTCGGAGAGATGGCATCGTAACCGGGAAGAATTTTTTGAAGACTTTGTCGGCATTACCCACAGTGGGGCGGACTGGCTCATAAAGCACGGAATCCGCCTGGTGGGTATCGATTCTTTATCGGTTGCTACAATTGCTCAGAGTGTCTCAACTCACAAAGCCCTTCTGGGAGCCGGCATAACAATCGTGGAAGGGCTTTATCTTGAAGGAATAAGTCCCGGTAAGTATAAGCTGATCTGCCTGCCTATCAAACTGATGGGTTTGGATGGCGCACCGGCACGTGCAATCCTGCTAGAATTGCCCAGTTGAAGGCGCTCGCCCTTTCATCGCAAACACTGGTCGCCTCAATATCGGAATCGATGGGGGTTCCGAATCTCCAATTTATAAAACCCGATATCTTTAGTCGTAAGCAATTTGTGATATGGTCAAAAAGCGGAAAAGTGGGCCGGCGTTGATACGTAATGGTGAGTACGGGAATTTTGAACGTTTTAAAACCTGTGCTTTACTCCAACAAATCGGCAACTCCCCTTGATTGCCGATCACTGCTATGAAAATGTAAATATCACGTCTATAAAAAATCGTGTGATATTGTTTTTCAATTGGGGAAAATGCTTTCTCGGGAATTTGCTTTTTTTGCAATTTTGTAAGAAATAGGATATATGTACTGAATGAGACTCGGTTTCAGGTTGTACTTATGGCAAGCTGTACGACATTTGGTTTCGGTTTCAAATCTTTGATTTTTGGAAATGTACAATTAATTCATGTAACCTTCGTATTTAACCT
>JAFCZV010000064.1 GCA_019314155.1 Deltaproteobacteria bacterium | reverse complement strand
GGTGGCCGCAACCGAAGAAATGGACGTCACAAGATCCACCCCCATGCCGGCGATGAGCACCGTGGAAAAAACGAACAGCCCCATGTAAAGTCCCATAAATCCCAGAACGCTCCGGTAAAGGGGTCGGGCCACAGTAACATATTGAAAAATCGAGAAAAGACACCTAAAAACACCGGTATTTGGGTCTTAATCGACCGGTTTTTCCCTAAAACTGGCCGATTAAGGATGGTGGTGGTTGATCCCACAAAAATGTGTTTCCGGAATCCAGATTATTAGCTTTGCCATATGGCATCTGCACTTCCCGAAGTGCAAAGGTATCGTCAGCGCAAATTATCTTTCTACCTTTTGCTCGAAACCCGAGGGCTTCCTTCATCTTCTCTACAAACGTTTTACTCCCAACAGCAATGCTTTGTGTCCAGCTGTATCTTTTCTTTGCCTGGTATAGCCACTCAATCCATTTGCGCCGATCTCTTGGGAATTTTAAAAGAAATTCTCTCTTATGGCACCGGTGGGTAATTTACCCTGTTAAATGCGAAGCCAATTTATCCGGGGTATGCCAGTCATGGCCGGGTATAAAATGTCTTTTTGCACGAGCCATTTTTCATTGTTTCTCTTAACAGGGCAGTTTTTGGGGGTAAACCGGTCGATTAAGACCGTTTTAGGGATGTTTTTACGCCATTTTTGACGCAATGTCAATCACTTAACGTGACCCGACCCCCAATTAACCCCAATTAATTCAGGCAATTGTTCTATCTTTCTCTCCCTTCCCTTACAATATCCACTATTTCCTGTGTTGTGATACTGGCTTTAATCGAAGGAACGTCTAAGGGAGAAGAAGCTATTTTTTCTGGAACCAACGCGAAAGTACGACCGTCCTTCCTTCGGATTAGCACTTTGCCTGTGTTTTCAGCCTGTTCAAGGACGAGAGCAAGCTTTTGCCGGGCTTCTGAATATGTATAAACTTGCATATTAAACCTCCATGGGTTCAAGATTTAGATTTTGAGCTGATGCCTTAAGTTTTTTATCCAACGTCAATAAAGGTGCTTTATGCCGAATAGCGCATTCTAAGAAATAGGCATCATAGGCATACATGTTGTATTGTTTAGATAACTTTAATGCCATGACAAAGTCTGGATCAATAAACCGAAGTGGTATACTTTTAAAAATCGATAAGCCCTTTTGGGCCTCCTCAAGCGCCAACCGATTTTGTTTAAACATCGCCGAAAATGCATTACCGATCTCCCAAGGAATAGAGCCAGGCCCAATAAGGGTAGTTCCTGTTGTAATTTCAATTATTTTGTTGCGTTCGGGTTCGCCGACAATCACAGCAATCAATGTGGTGTGATTTGTCAAGTCCTGAGATAGAACGTATTTCTCACCTGCCTGGTGTGAAGCGCAGCGGAACACCAGTCAGGTGCAGAAAATGGTTAGAAGTCTTTAATTTATTTTGTATATATATACTTAACATACGTTTGACCACAATTCATGGCAATTCAAATCATCTCAGAAGAACTCCAGGACGTCATAGACTCTCGCTTCTAGTTTCTTCGTCATTACGATTCGAAGTATTTCAGATAGCCCAACCGCATAAGGTGCCGGCCCTATAACCTTCGATTCGAGAGTGATGCTTGCCGAGTCATCTTTGATCTTAATTCTGTGGAAAGCATGCCTTCCAAGATGACTCGCCGGGATCCCAAGTGTGTTTTCCTGTATTGCGGGATCTCTGATTGACTCGATCTTGTTAATCTCGATTCCAAGAGATCTCGCCAGACTACGCGCAGTGCCAGCTTCAGAGGTCTTCGTGGACTGATGTGACTCAAGTATCGTTCGTTCGTACTTTTTAAATCCTTCTCCAGCCTGCAGGACCATTGCCATGAACTTGAGCATTAACACATTTGTGTTTGGACAGACAATTACCGGAAAGTTCGGATCAAAAGAGCCCTCTAGATGCTTTACAAAAAGACAAAGCCCTTTTTCGCTTTCTTGTGCAAAGAAGGGCTTTGTCTTTTTCAATAGCCATGGGATCGGGCTCCCAGTATGTGCAAGATGTTTACATCCAGCCGTGCCGGAAAATCGAATATCAGACCATAAACTATAAAATCAAAAAAAGCAATGCTTAGGACCGCGTAGAAAAATGCGTAGCCAAACTACGTATTCGGACCGTAGCGCCTGTGGCGCCGGCGAAGGAGCGCCCTGCAAGAGAGGGTGTGGGGAGCGTCCAAAGAGGGACTTGAGGAGCGCCCCGCGAAAGCATTCGGCCGTCTTCGTCTGAAGCTTCGTCGTGCCAAGGGGCTTGAGGAGCGGCTCGGGGAGCCTTGATGGGGGATACTGGATGCTGGTTGCTGGATACTGGATGGGAAAATATTTCATAGACCAAAGTCACTTCCAGATACGCCTGGCATTGAATGATACTTTATACGATTTAAAAAATCTTTCAGCAGCCTTCTTTTCAGAAAAGGGAATCAATACACAACCACTACCAAGCTTTTCTCCTTTCAGCTTGGTAAGCTCCCCTGGATAATTATAATTCGCCCGTGCTCTTGGATAAAACTTCCGGTTGAATTTTGCCTTTGTTTTTTGGTTCAAATTTCCTAAATCAAAGGTATAAAGCAGAAACGGCCTTAGATTGAGAAGCATAGAGACATCAATGTCGAGCAGCTCGCGCAAAAACAGGATCTTTCCCTCAAGAAACAGGTTCTGCAACAGTCCGGAATCTGTTTCGGCCAACTCCTTTTCCGTTCTGATAACTGGCTGAATGTTACGGCCAAGTTCCAGTGATATGATCGCATTTTGTATTTTTTCGACGGTCTCTTTTTTATTTGTAATTAACATCAAATCAATATCAGACCTCGGACCATAGTCTTCTCTCGCAAAACTGCCGTAAAGGATTATAGCTTTTAAATCTTCTATGGGAGATAGTTTGGTGACTATCTTTCTGAAAAGATTTTTATTTTTCAATCGGTTCACCAAAGTTTTTCCCGAAAAATTTCAATATTTGATCGAGATTTTCCATCGCTTTTTTGGCCCTGTCACCATTAACACCGTCATAACCAAGATCACCATAGGCAAACCATACTTTTTTCATGGCCGCATTTATTTCATCGGGGTATCTTTTTCCCGAGAATTGATGTCTCTCCCGATGAGTTCCAAAGTGTATGTTCTCCCTGGCGGCATCGGCTTCAATAAGTTGCTCAACGACTTTTGTAGCAATATCTCCGACAACAGTATACAGACCTTTGTCAAAGGCATCTCTTACCGCTTTTAGTTTTTCCCGTGCAATTTGTAAGTGCTTTTTATAGTTGCCCATTCAATCAGCCTTCTTGTTAATTATGATAACGAAAAATAAATGAAATGCAAGCTTTTTCGTTACGATATTGAAAGTTACAAGATGTTTTTGCTCATTAACCGCGGATTAACGCATATGAACACGGATTGTTTATTTAACCACTCCGGTACGATCTGCCGGCTTGTCCCGGTAATTCCACGGGGTCTGTCCCGGCAATTCCATGGGGAGCTACGGGGCAGGCAGACGCACACAGACAGATACTGGCCACGTAGGTTAAAAAGTAATTTTCTATTCGTTTGTCAGTCCCATTTGGGGGTCGGACCACGACAACCGACTATAATAATCCATTTGGGGGTCGGACCACGACAACCGACTATAATAACAGCAAAAGAGGCTTAAAATAGACCCTAAACTTGTCTTAAACGACTCTTTTTGGCTCCAAAAAGGACCTTTTAAGCTAAATAGTATTTCAAAAAAATCTTAGACTTTTCTCTTAAATGTGTGTTTTTGGCCACCAAAATGCCCTTTTGAGGCCCTATTTGACGCAAAATTTAAATGTCTTATATATTATATCAAGATGTGCCTGTGGCTCGACCCCCATTCAGTTCACGCATAAGTCAGTTGGCAGGTTGTGCCGCCGTTCCTAGTCGCCGGTATAGCCACAAACACCGGTCCTGGGGGAGTTGACAACTGTTAGAAACATTTCATCATCACATCCATGGGTTTGAGAACACTCTTCACAAAGCCAACCCTTTTCATCCCACTGGCACTCTGAACAAATTTGGACTGCTGGTTTTACGCCACATTCATCACAAGGGATTATAGGCTGGGCATTTCTTGTTATTATTTGAACCTTTTTGTTCCCATCTGTGGCCCCACGATAATTCTCAATTGCTTTAATAGATAGTTCAGTCGTACTTCCAAAATCATACTGGTAGATTAATTCCACTCCGGGAATAAATATATCTTCAACTTTATGCTTCATATTGATTTCATCTCCATATCTTTGACGGGAGAATGAACTCATATGTCCACAACACTCAAGCCATATGTCTCTTAGGAAGACATCGAGATTTTTGAGAGTCGAATTTCCGACGATTAATAGATGTAAAAAATAGTCAGGGTTGAAAGAATCGCAAATATTCAGATAAAGTAGATTCCGAGGTTTAGCTTTAGATGGCTTCTGAAGGTGTTTAGTTAGACATGATTTTATGTGCCTAGTTAATCCTCGCCTCGTGAATTCAGAATCGCACGAACTGCAACTTGATTTGGGTATTTGATATGCCATATCACTTCCTCTTCATCATTTCCTGGTTATATGACCAGTCGTGTCTTTGTAAGTATATGCGGTACAACGTGGGCATAACCTGCTGGGGTTGAGCGCCAGCGAAAACCCAGTCAGCGTTCATGCCATGGTTGTGCGCTGGTATCTTCCCAGTTTGACAAAAGTTCGCATATATGCTAACAATGCTTTATGCGAAAAATCAAATTTTATAGACTCGAAACAGGCAAATCCCCTGTCGAGAAATATTTTGATTCGCTTACAAACAAACAATTTGAAAAAATATCCTTTGTGCTTGATCTGATCGAGCAAATCGATATCGTGCCACGCAAATATTTCAAAAAGCTCAAAGGTACTGACGATATCTGGGAAGTACGAGTTCAGCATGGCAATAACATTTTTCGGATTCTGGGCTTTTTTGATGGGAAAAATCTTGTGGTTTTGAACCATACTTTCACCAAAAAATCTCAAAAAATTCCACGAAAAGAAATTGCCGTAGCCGAACAACGAAAACGTAACTATTTCAAACAAAAGGACTTAAAATGAGCGATTTCCAAAAATATAAGAAAAAACGCATGAAACAGAACCCTGAATTTTGGTCCGGTTACGATGAGCGGCTTGAGACGTTTAAACTGGGTATCCTTTTAAAACAGGCTCGTTTGGATGCGGGTCTTACCCAAGAACAAATCGCAAAGCGTCTCAAAACCACAAAATCCGTCGTATCACGCATGGAAAATCATGCAACCGATATCCGCCTATCCACCCTCGAAAAATTTGCCAAAGCAGTGGGGCGAACAATTCATGTTGCTTTAAGATAAAAGAACCTCCTCTTCTCTTTTCTTTCTGTTTTCCTTATTGGCGCACAACAGTGAGCGTGAGCAGCGGCCCAAAGGAGTTTCGATCTTGCACGGCCTTCACGTAAAACCGCTATCTACACGCCGTCTGCTCAACGCATTTGTTCGGCGATTCCACAGATTGATTTGAATAATGTCCGTTTTTTTACCAAAACCGCCGTTATAGGACATACAAAAGGCTGTTGCCACAGAGGTAATACCGTTATTTCATAACCTTAGCATGGTCCAACCCCCAGCCCATTTTAGCTTGTGCGATCCCGAATAACCTATTTTGGCCTCGTCCTGATTTTTTGTTTTTTCACTTCCGTTTTCAAATAAACCTTCTGATCTTCATTGACAATCTTAATCGCTGAGGCGTAGACTTTATTATGAAAAGATTCGTAGCTATCCCTTTTTATCAAGGGAATAGCACCATTTGCATATTCTTCCGGCGTTGATATTGCGGCTAAAGATGATAGATACGATTTTATAAACCGTTTTTCATCTCCGGTGATCATCCAGGTACCATATTCATCGGCGAAGACAATTTCATCACCGTCTTCCATTTTATCAATCAGTTCGTAAAGCAGTTTGAAACCTTGTACCGCCATTTCATGTTCACCTTGGTCGGTTAATATGGAGCTATCTTCAAGGTAATCACTTATTTCATCAAACCAGGCATCGGTTTCCTCTGGGATGTCTGAGAAATTTTTTGAATTGATGTCAAATGGCTCGTAATAGTAACCGGCCATCGACTTTTCATAAAACTGCTCAATGGTGGTCAGTATTTCTTTTCCATCAACTGAAGATGGTGGCACTTCTTTGGCTGTTTTACCAAATACATCATGTCTTTGGTTTGTATCCATTGTGTCAAAGGCTAAACTCAATAGTTCCAGCAGTTTCAATTGGTTTTGTGTTTTAACATATTCAAACAACCGTTTTTTATTCATTGTACATTAGCTCTCAAATTTTCTTTTTCATTTTACGATTATGTGCTGCGATCTGGTAGTATTTCCCCTATCTATATAAGAGATGTAAAGGCCAAGTGGCCAACCATGTGGCTTTAGTCAATGGATAGACGCCGAACTTGCTGCTGTGGGGCGTGCAGCTGTTTGCGAGTCCCACACGAGCCGGTTGTTCTGTGCTTTTCAGATTTCGGTCCAATCGTAGAAATCCGATGATAGGGCAAAGTGCCGAAGGCGAGCATGTCGAAACCAGTTAGGGTCGATTGGATTAGTCGCAAAGTGATTGTGAAAAAGCGAAATCGATAGTTCGGTTGTCAGTCTATATAGCACACCAACGGCACTGATCGTTGTATTGCAGTTCTCTGTCAACCGTCTGTTTCCGCCCGCGTGAAGAGGTGTGACATCGGGAGCCTCTCCGGGGGAAAGAGAAACGACAACCCTTTCTTCGCCGTACATTGCCGTTTTTATGTCGGTTCCGTCTACGCCGCCAGACGTTCCATTATCGTATATGATCACAAGGGCCGGTGTTAGGCCCTTGCTTCGCGCCTTGAGTTGTCGACCGGCTTTTTGGATCTTACGACGAACTCTGTTAGCGGAATTGGGCCACGCACTAGCCGAACAGCGGACTCGCGCTTGTTCAAAAAGAGAGCTGTCCTCATCATTTAGGTCTAATTGCTTCAGCTCTGCAACCACCAGTTGTGCGCCAAAAACAAGCTCATAGTCTGGTGTCTTTGTATCGGCGCGCGAAATTGGGGCGCAGTCGATGTCGAGTTGATCGCAATACTGCTCGAAGAGAATTTCGGATTCGGTCTTTTGTGTCATTCTGGTGCCTCTGTGTAAAGCATCCTTCGTGTTGACAAAACCGAGTGTCAATAGGTTCAATCAATGCACAGAACGCTGGGCATAACCTGCTGGGATGAAGCGTAGCGAAATCCCAGTCAGAGTTCATGCCATTGTTCTACTATCAATTTGCAATTATTATCAATCTTGACATACCACACCTCGTGATATATACTCTGGTATCTATCAATAATAATCGGAGGTGTGTCATGCAAACTGCAAAAATATTCATTAATGGTCGCAGCCAGGCTGTAAGGTTGCCAAAAGATTTCAGATTCTCTGGAAATGATGTTTTTATTAAAAAAATCGGCAAAATGGTTGTCCTTTTGCCAAAAGATGATCCCTGGGCCTCATTAGTCAAAAGCCTCGACCAGTTTACCGATGACTTTATGGATAGCAGAGATCAACCCAATCAAGATTCCCGGGAAAATTTCTGATGAAATTCATGCTCGATACAAATATTTGTATTTATATCATTAAACGAAAACCACCCGATGCAATAGAACGTTTTAATCAGACTGAGATTTCGCAAATTGGTATTTCGTCGATCACACTGAGCGAACTTTTATATGGTGTTTCAAAAAGCTCAAAGCCTGAACAGAATCAAATTGCTTTGATGCAGTTTGTTGCACCACTGGAAATATTGCCCTATAGCGATGAAGCCGCCCAGTATTATGGCGACCTTAGAGCCCATTTAGAAAAACACGGTACGCCCATTGGTTCTCTCGATATGCTAATCGCCGCCCACGCACTTTCGATCGCCTGTACTCTGGTCACCAACAACGAAAAAGAGTTTATTCGAATACCGAACTTAAAAATCGATAATTGGGTAAAATAACATTCCGATTTTTCCGTCATCGCATTCCATTTTCAGATCGCCCCTGACAGCGGATAACCAGCGGGCCTGAGGCCTTTTAAGCTATCACAGTCTATTACGATAAACCCCCCAAGTTTCTCCCGTCTGGTTCATCCGCCTGGTTAGCGACTTCTATCGATTAGAATAGATTTGGCAAACCTTCTCCCCAATTCTGAAGCCTTCGTCATTATCTTTTCGTCTTTCTTGACCGCGCCTCTGTCAAAAATTCCGAATACAGGAAATTCTTCAAGGATCTCGTAGCCTAATGCCTCTAATGGAAGACGGATAGCTTCGATTGTAAATCCCATGTCCTTTTTATTGTTTTGCTCACATACAGCTACGATAACAGCTTTTCTTTTTTGCCCAGCCAAACGACTCGACCAGCCTCTCGGACGCTTATCATCAAATTTATAAAAACAGTACAGACGATCGATAAAGGCTTTCATCCACGCAGTGATATTATAGTTATGGGTTGGAGATAGGAGGATTAATCCTTGAGATTTTGTGATTTTCGGATATAGA
>JAFCZV010000444.1 GCA_019314155.1 Deltaproteobacteria bacterium | reverse complement strand
GGATAGTACGCCTCAGTGTTTAATCATATTTTAGACAATATTTCTGGGACACAACAATAGATGGTAATAGGATAGAAACGGGAAAGGAAACGAACACGTGTACAACACCGATGCCAATACGCCTCGATCTGAAATAGATCAAAGAATTGAAAAATTAGGAAAGCAACTTGAAGAAAACAGTATTGGCGCCGCCCTGGTTGTTCAGCGGGCCGATCTGCTTTATTTTGCAGGCACGATTCAAGAAGCCCATCTTTACGTACCGGTTGATGATGAGCCGATTTTAATGGTCTTTAAAAGTCTCGACCGGGCTATTGCCGAATCGTCATTGCGTCGCATTGTACCTTTAGCCTCACCCAAAGCTGTTCCTGATATGCTGGATCAGTATGGATATAAAGTTCCACCCGTCATTGGAATGGAACTGGATGTTTTGCCCGCCAACTTATATTTTACCTACCAAAAGGTCTTTGAAGAAAAAAACCTCGTTGATATTTCCCATTTGATTCGGCTGGTGCGAGCCATTAAATCTCCGTATGAAATTGATATGATGCGCCGGGCCGCTAAACGATCTGATCAGGTGGCCGCCTGCGTTCCAGAGCTTCTGCGCGAAGGAATAACCGAACTCGAACTGGCCGGAAAGATTGAAGCCGAAGCCCGCAAACTGGGTCATCAGGGGATTGTCCGCATGCGTTATTGGGGAGGTGAAGTGTTTTACGGGCACCTAATGGCCGGACCATCGGGTGCCGTGCCAAGTTTCCCGCGCTCTCCTACCGGCGGCAGCGGTGCCAGCCCGGCAGTTGCCCAGGGTCCGGGTTTCAGACCCATCCAACGTCATGAACCGGTGATGTTAGACTATGTGTTTGCGCTAAACGGCTATTATTCGGATCATACCCGCATTTTTTCGATAGGAGAACCCGCCGATGAGCTGGTGGCGGCCCATACCGCCATGCTGGATGTTCAGGCTCTGATAAAAAAGGAAGCCAAACCGGGCGTTAAATCCGGCGATATTTACGAGCTGGCCATTGAGCGTACACGCACGCTGGGATACGATAAATATTTTATGGGAGTGGGCGACGAGCGGGTCCGCTTTGTCGGGCATGGCATCGGTATCGAGCTGGATGAATACCCTTTTTTGGCATCCGGTCAATCACTTGAACTGCAAGAAAATATGACCCTGGCCCTGGAGCCCAAGTTGATTTTTCCGGGCCAAGGTGTCGTCGGCATTGAGAACACACACCGGGTTACTGAAAATGGATTAGAGCAATTCGGTCAGTTTCAGGATGAAATCGTCGTTATCTGACGTGAACCGCAGCCTGCGACGAGCTCCCCTCGGCATGCTCGGGGCCTGCCCTCGACATGAGCTCGGGCCGAATGTAGCTTGTCGAAGGCAGCCGAGTCGAACAATAAACCGCAGAATTTCGAAGTCTAAAATTCAATCCTGTTGCTTTTGATACTTCTGCGGTTGGACATTCCTTGTTCGATATTCGATATTCAAAAAGCCATCCTAAAGGTAGCACTCTCACAGAGTGCTGAAATTTCTTCATAAGGAACGCCTCATATGATCCTCAACTACAAGCACTTTGTGATGTCCTCACTGACGCGATAAGCTTTCTTCCAGGTCCTGCAATTTTTTTCACTGCTCTTGATACAATGAATGGGCCCTCTCAAGGGTGACCTCCTCAAAACGGATGGTGCCACCGGGGGTGGCCTGGGCAACTTTTGGAAGATCCACGGAGATAACGGTTACAATCTTGGTATATCCGCCCACGGTTTGTTCCACCATCAGTATGATGGGTTGTTCGTCGGCCGGAATTTGAACCCCTCCCGGCATGGTGGGTTCCGAAATAATACTTTTGGGCATTCCTTTTCGAAGTTCTACTTTAGGGCCCTGGAGCCTGTAACCCATGCGGTCGGCTTTGGTGCTGACCATAAAATCCGATTGGAATATGATGTCCAGACCTTCCCGGAAAAAGTCATCCTGGGGCCCGGGAATCGCACGGATTACAATTTCCGAAGGATATGAGGGTATCATGCCTGAGGGAGTTTCCCGCATGTTACCCAGGAGTTTGCTTTGGCCGCGTTTTAGGACATCCCCTTCCTTAAGCAATCGCCCGTGGTAACCGCCGATCTTTCCGCTCACATAGGTGGAACGACTTCCCATCACTTCGGGAACATCGATTCCGCCGCCTATGGCCAGATAGGCACGGCAGCCGCTTTTTACCTGTTGAATGTCCAGAATATCACCCGACTTTACGCGCAAAGATTTCCAGCCCGGGACCGACTGATCATTCAAGGTCAGGCCAATTTCAGCTCCCGTAACCGCTATATCGGCTTCCCCCATAATTTCAAGGCGCGGACCCATCACCGTGATTTCCATCGCGGCAGCGTTTTTAAGATTGCCGACCAGCAAGTTGGCTGCCTGGAAGGCAAATGCGTCCAGAACCCCTGATATCGGAATACCCATTTGCTGATAGCCGTAACGCCCTTTATCCTGAATCGTTGTGTAGCCGCCCGGTGTCAATACCGAAAACGCATCCATTA
>JAFCZV010000443.1 GCA_019314155.1 Deltaproteobacteria bacterium | reverse complement strand
GTCGCTTTTTATAATAGTCAGGTATCGATGAAGCGTTAATGTCGAACCGCAAGTGTACGGCCGTGGAGACCTTATTGACGTTCTGACCGCCGGCCCCTTGGGCGCGAATCGGGGCAATCCTGATATCACCGGCAGGAATAGTGACTTGATTCGATATTTGTAACATATGTATCAGTTTATTAGTGAGACGTAATGGGGGGAAACATAAGCGCTTATTACCCGATCCTCGTTCACCATGGACATCTCCTCTTCAGACTTTTTACGGAACTATCATTCTTTACTGCATCACTGAAAGCAGAATCCACAAGACTTCGCCAACCAACATGATCATCAAAAGCCGGAATATCCATACCCGCGACCCTTCGGTAACGGCGAATCTTGCTGCGAGCCATGAACCGACCATATTGCCCCCTGCAAGGGTAATTCCAAGCTCCCATTGTATCTGGTGTTCAAACCCCATGGTAATGACGGACACCAAACTGGTAACCAGCGTAAGAACCGCCTTCAGCGCATTTGCTTTCACGGTTTCAATGCCAATCAGGACCACAAGCGCCCAAAGGGCCATTCCCCCGGAATCGACTGCAAGAAATCCGGCCCAGATTCCGATGAGAAAGAAAACACTCAGTTTGCTGATTCTTAAGTCAGGGTGCGCCCGTTGTTTTACCTCTAGAAATCGTTTCCGTCCAAGTCCAACCAGACCCAGCATCAGGAGCACTGCGGCCAGGATCACCCAACGCATTGAACTTTCTGGGATTTGATGCTCGATCAGGGCACCGGCAAGAGCCCCGAGAGCCATGGGTGCCACCAATTTCCATGTATCTACCCAGTCAATTTTGCCGGCACGGTGGAAAACGGTGACTCTGGTGATTCCGGACACCAAGAGTCCTATCCGATTGCTGGCGTTGGCGTTATGCCCCGGAATTCCGAGGGCCATCAACATGGGTAGCGTCAGGGCGGTACCACCGGAAGCCAATGTATTGATTCCCCCAGCGGCGAATCCAACCAAGAAGATAATGAAAAGATACATTATGGACATAACGTAGGTAAAAATATAACCTAAGGGCTCGCGGATAAAACATTTCCAAGACGATCAAGGAAATTATCCCTGTCCTTGTTATCCCTGAATTTCTTGCGACGTTTGATACCCCAAAAAAAGGATGTGATGTAACGCTCCGGAAGCGTCTATCCGGGCTTTTTGTGGCATACGCCTTCTTATCACAAAAGATAAATCTTAGAAACTTATATTTTTATAGGATGTCCCCTATGTCCACACTCACAATTAAATCGGCAGGGCAGGCCCTTGAGAAACAAACCAGACAACTTTTTACAAATTGGAGGCCCATACGAAAAGAGGTGGTTTATAGTGCTTGACATCCGCATCTTTGATTTGTACAGCATTATTATACCCTAATTGAGCGAAAGTCGAGGATGGCTCATGTCGCAGGGGATTACAGAATTGACTTTATTCAAGCAAGTTGACATGATAGACGTTCCGTTTTAATCGAAGGAGAGATTGTGAGAGTATTGTGGACGGCATTGCTGACAATACCAATGACGCTTTTTCTCGGATCTTGTTCGGTAATTTCTCAACAGATCAGAACGGAATCCATACCGCTGATTCAGTTCAAAACCCTTCTTTTGGAAAAAGATAAATACATGGGAAATACCGTGATCCTGGGCGGGTACATCCTGAAAATCCAGAATTTGGCGGACAAATCGTTGATTAAAGTCTTACAAGTTCCCCTGGGATTCGGAGAAAAACCCAAATCAAAAGACCTTTCAGAGGGGAGATTCATTATCTCACAAAAGGGTTTCTTGGATCCGGAAATTTACAATAAAGACCGTAGAATTACTGTGGCCGGCACCATCGTCGGCGCCGTGGTGGAAAAAATTGACGACTACCCACAGCCCTATCTCAAAATCGAAAGTCGTGAAATATACCTTTGGCCCGAGGAGGCCTACTATTACCCCGCACCTTATTATGATCCATGGTTTTATCCATATCCCTACTATCCGTACCGGCATCGCCATTACCCCTATTACTGGTAAAAGGAGAGGGGTTTGAACCGATACAAATTTGATGAACTCGTAAAAATTCTCTCAAAAAAAACAGAAGCTATCCAAAATACTACAAATTCTTAAAATTGTGAGATTAATTACATAAGTCTTTGGCAAATATTATCCATAATATTCGATGACATCATTTTTTCAAATGAGCTAACCATATAATTTATTGAGAGATTTTTTTATATAATATGAATTTGGCATGTTTTATGCATCTTTTAAGGAAAAGCGTTGAAACCGGCATGGGTTATAGCAAGTGCCACCCAGCTTCAACACCTATATAAAACCATGGGATGGCCTAAAGCCTCCAAAGGTTAAACTTTAAAAGGGAGTTTGAGGTGGCACTTCACACATGGCTTCTCTGGTGAACGTGCATCTTTTTCTTCGGCCATCTGCATAAA
The DNA here is from genome assembly GCA_019314155.1 of Deltaproteobacteria bacterium. Lineage (GTDB taxonomy): Bacteria > Desulfobacterota > Desulfobacteria > Desulfobacterales > UBA11574 > JAAXQD01. The sequence continues at coordinate 83 of JAFCZV010000443.1, read as the reverse complement.
TATGCTAAAATATGATGTGCACCGAGATTAACAACGGCATTTGGAGAAGTCTTCAAATAAAACGTTCGGACACATCCGCCATG
>JAFCZV010000442.1 GCA_019314155.1 Deltaproteobacteria bacterium | reverse complement strand
CCCGATAGCACCCTTTGTTTGCCCCCCCCTTAAAGAAAATCGGACAGAAAATCTTTGCGATTTTTGCAAAAGAAATTAATTGATGATATACTTTGTATGTATTAACATAGCCTGATAAAAATTAAGGAAGGTTCTCTTATATGGTTTCAAATTTATTAACAAAAGTTTTTGGAAGTAAAAACGAACGGGAATTAAAAAAGATTCAGCCGGCGGTGGTAAAAATAAATGCTTTGGAACCCCGGATACAGGCCATGAGCGATGATGAGCTCAAGGCCCAGGCCCAACTATTCAAAGACCGGCTGAATAATGGTGAATCCCTTGATGATCTTCTGCCGGAAGCCTTTGCAACCGTGAGAGAGTCATCCGTCCGCACCCTCGAGATGCGTCATTTTGACGTTCAGCTCATCGGTGGAATTGTGCTTCATCAGGGAAAGATCGCTGAAATGAAGACGGGTGAAGGCAAGACTCTGGCTGCCACCCTCCCGGCTTACCTGAACGCGCTTTCAGGTAAAGGCGTCCATATCATTACCGTGAATGACTATCTTGCAAGGCGGGATACGGAATGGATGGGGCATATCTATAATTTTTTAGGACTTTCCGTGGGCTGTATTTTGCATGGGCTGGATGACAATGAGCGAAAGGCCGCATACAGTGCAGATATCACTTACGGCACCAACAACGAGTTCGGCTTTGACTACCTTAGAGACAATATGAAGTTTGATAGAGAAGCCATCGTTCAGAAAAACCTCAATTTTGCCATTGTGGACGAGGTGGACAGTATTTTGATAGACGAGGCTCGAACCCCATTGATCATATCCGGGCCGGCGGAGAAATCCACCGATCTGTACCATCTGGTCAACGGCATCATTCCACGCCTTGTTTCTGAACGTGACTATACCCTGGATGAAAAGGCCCGGTCGGTTGCTATGACCGAGGAAGGAATCGCCAAAGCGGAAAAAATACTCAAGGTCGACAACCTGTACGATCCGAAATATATCGAACTTCTTCACCATGTTAACCAGGGGCTCAAGGCTTACAACCTCTTCAAAAGAGACGTCGACTATATTGTAAAAAACGGAGGAGTTATCATCGTAGATGAATTTACGGGCCGTCTAATGCCCGGTCGTCGATACAGTGAAGGGTTACACCAGGCCCTTGAAGCCAAAGAAAACGTTAAGATTGAAAACGAAAATCAGACCCTGGCAACTATTACGTTTCAGAACTATTTTAGAATGCACAACAAACTTGCCGGCATGACGGGGACTGCCGATACGGAAGCTGCTGAATTTAAAAAAATATATGACCTTGACGTTATGGCGATTCCCACAAACCAAAAAATGATCCGAAAAGACACCCCGGATGTCATCTATAAAACCCGCAAAGAAAAATATGACGCTGCACTCGAAGGAATCATAGAGCTTCATAAAAAAGGACAGCCTGTTCTTGTGGGCACAATTTCCATTGATGTTTCAGAAAGTTTTTCCAAAAAATTAAAAAAAAGAGGCATTAAACATACAGTGTTGAATGCAAAAAATCATGAAAAAGAGGCCGAGATTATTGCCATGGCAGGCCAAAAATCAGCGGTTACGATTTCAACAAACATGGCCGGTCGTGGAACCGACATCGTACTGGGTGAAGGGGTTACCGAACTGGGAGGGCTTCATATCCTCGGAACCGAAAGACATGAAAGTCGACGTATTGACAATCAGCTCAGGGGACGTTCGGGGCGGCAGGGAGATCCTGGTTCCTCGCGCTTCTACCTCGCTTTGGAGGATGATCTGTTGCGTATATTCGGTGGAGAACGCATCACCGGGATTATGGAGAAGCTGGGTATGGAAGAAGGTGAGCCCATCGAGAACAGGCTGATCAGTAAAGCGATTGAAAATGCCCAGGCAAAAGTGGAGGGACACAATTTCGATATCCGTAAGCAACTGTTAGAATATGACGATGTTATGAATCAACAGCGAGAGGTCATATACAGACAGCGACGGGAAGCCCTGAACGGCAAAAGTCTGAAGCCCGTCATCGAAGAGATAATCGGCGACAAGGCCGAGGAGATCGCTAATGCCTATTCAGATGAAAGAGCGCTTCCTGAAGAATGGGACTGGAAGGGATTGAACAAGGCGGTGTTTAAACAGTTTAATTTCCGGATGAATGAAATTGATGGGGATACCATGGACGGACTCACCCGGGACGGGCTAAGCCAGTTGATTGCCGACGCCTGTCTCAGGGAATATGAAGAAAGAGAGGCCGTCGTGGGAACTGAAGACTTCAGGCATCTCGAGCGGATCGTTATGCTGCAAACCGTCGACAACCTGTGGAAAGATCACCTGCTGAGCATGGATCACTTGAAAGAGGGGATCGGCCTAAGGGGGTATGCCCAGCAGGATCCGCTCATCATTTACAAAAAAGAAGGGTTCGAAATGTTTCAGGATATGATATCCAGGATCAAAGAAGAGACCGTGGGTATTCTGTTCAGGATTCAGATATCTGAACCCAAAAAGATTGACGACCTGCAGCAGCCAAAGGAACAGAAAATGATATTTTC
>JAFCZV010000441.1 GCA_019314155.1 Deltaproteobacteria bacterium | reverse complement strand
ATCCTTGTCGAAAAAGCGGAATTTGCCGCAGGCAAGGGTCAGGACCACGCAATCTTCAGGCACTTTTTCCACAAACTCCGTAAAATAATTGCGTCCCGCCTTGGCGCCGTCGCACCCGCCCACCAGGAAAAAATGGCGGATCGCTTTGTTCTTGACCGCTTCGATAATCTTATCCGCAACCCCCAGGACCGCATTTCTGGCAAATCCGACCATCACCGATTTTCCTTGGGTATCTTCTGTAAATCCAGGCAATTCTAATGCCTTTTCGATTACAGGAGCGAAGTTTTTATCAGCAATATGGGTGACTCCGGGCCAGCCCACCAGACCGGTTGTGAAAATATTGTCTTTATATGAATCCCTTGGTTTCTGAATGCAATTCGTGGTCATCAAAATTGCCCCCGGGAACACATCAAATTCTTTGGCCTGGTTTTGCCAGGCGGTGCCGTAATGACCATAAAAGTGATCATATTTTTTCAACTCAGGATATCCATGACAGGGGAGCATCTCACCGTGAGTATAAACATAAATTCCTTTTCCTTGGGTTTGTTTCAGGATGTCTTCAAGGTCTTTTAAATCATGCCCTGAAACAAGGATCGCCTTGCCTTTTTTAGCGCCCAGAGGAACGGATGTCGGTACCGGATGCCCGTATGTCCCGGTATTTGCCGCATCCAGAATCTCCATGGCGATCAGATTGATTTCGCCGCATTTGAAAACAAGTCCAACATAATCGTCAGCACCGAGATCTTTGTTCAACGTAGCGGCCATGGCTTCATGAATAAAATCAAAAATTCTTTCATCGGTTTTTCCAAGGATCTTTGCATGATCCGCATATGCAGCGACACCCTTGATGCCGTATATCAAAAGCTGTTGTAACGAAAGAATGTCAGGATTAATATCGGGATCCGATTTAACCCCGACCTTTTCCCCTTGGGTCACAAGCCCCTCTAAGGTTGACTCCGGTGTGAAGTTGGCCGGTCCTTCCGGGAAATCCACATTTCCACCGGCCGCCGCTACCTTTGCCTTGAGTTCATCTCTTAAATTTACGGTTTTACGGATCAGTTCGACAAATCGACCGGGGTCAAAATCGACATTTGTCAATGTAGAAAAGATCGCTTCGCAAGCAAAATGGTCGATTTCTTGGTCGCGTATCCCTGCTTTACGACCTGCAACGGCCACCAGAGACAATCCTTTAACCACATAAATCAAAAGATCCTGCAGCGCTGCAACCTCCGGTTTTTTTCCGCATACGCCGATTTTTGTGCATCCTTCACCTTTTGCCGTCTGTTCGCATTGAAAACAAAACATAATGGGCCTCCTTTTTTTCTTCGGTTAAGTGATTTTTTAAGATTCAAGGTTTCAATTTATCAAAAATAGATTTTTTCAACGTCGTCAATAATGGATATATTAATTTTTCCCCAGCGTTTGAGTCATATTATGAAGGATAAACACAACCAGTGCCTTGACTTAAGTCAAAAAAGCGTGATAATTTTTGAAAAAAGAAAAAATCATGAAAAAAATTCTACAGATTATTTCAGATGCATCCCTTTTCAACGGTTTATCCGAAGAGCAGCTGAACGACGTTAGACAGATTTCAATAGACAAGTTTTGCGACAAGGGGAAGACGATTTTTTTAGAAGGCGACGACTGTAATGGTTTTTATATTGTCGCTGACGGCAAAGTGAAAATTTATAAAGTTTCCTTTGAAGGCAAAGAACATATTCTTCATATTTACGGTTCCGGGAATCCCTTTGGCGAAGTTCCGGTTTTCGCCGGAAGGAAATTCCCGGCCAATGCCCAAACCCTTCTTAAGAGCCACCTCCTTTTTTTTCCGAGGACAGCGTTTATTGACCTGATATCCAAAAATCCTTCTTTAGCTCTGAATATGCTTGGCATACTTTCCATGCGGCTTCGCCAGTTTACCGTGCAGATCGAAAATCTTTCCTTAAAGGAAGTTCCGGGACGGCTTGCTTCATACCTTATATATTTGAGTCAAGAACAAGGTCGAACCGATGTTGTCACTTTAAATATTTCTAAAGGCCAACTGGCAAGCCTTCTGGGTACCATCCCTGAAACCCTGTCACGGATTCTAACGAAAATGAATCAGCAGCTCTTGATTGATACCGGCGGCCGGGATATAATATTGACAGACCTTAGCGGACTGGAAGAACTGGCGGAACACGGGAAACTGCAGTAACCGGCTTTATAACCCGCAGACATTGCGAGATAATCGGTGTAAAATCAAGATATTACGCCTGGACTTGCTTTTCGAGCACTTCGTTGGCCCATCCCATGGCGGCAATCATGTTTGGAAAACCCGTAGTGGTCAAAGACAGAAGCACCGCATGGATAATCTCCTCAGGCATGGCGCCTGCTGCCAAAGCCTTTCGGGTGGAAGACATAACTCCACCCCTTGAATTGGCGCCGATGGCGATGCCGAGCTTAACAAGGTCCTGGTATTTCTCCGATAAGGGGCCTTCTTTTCTGCATGATTTTCCCAACTGCCGATAGTCTTCCAAAAGTTTTGGGAACTTTTTTGAAAAGTCTTCGTA
>JAFCZV010000063.1 GCA_019314155.1 Deltaproteobacteria bacterium | reverse complement strand
GAGGACCGGAATGGACGAACCAATGGTGTTCCAGTTGTCGCGCCAGCGGCATTGCTGGGTAGCTAAGTTCGGAATGGATAACCGCTGAAAGCATCTAAGCGGGAAGCCAACCTCAAGATTAGATATCCCATCCCGATGGAAACATCGGGACTTAAGACCCCTTGAAGACGACAAGGTTGATAGGCCAGGTGTGTAAGTGCGGCAACGCATTTAGCTTACTGGTACTAATAGGTCGTGAGGCTTGGCCACAAAATAATTTGCACAATTGCTTGAACGTTTTTATGTGCTTGTACCCAAATTCTTATTACACTGAAGAAAGAATGACGCTTTTTCGGTGGCAATGGCAAAGAGGAAACACCCGTTCCCATCCCGAACACGGAAGTTAAGCTCTTTTGCGCCGATGGTACTGCTCGGGAAGCTGAGTGGGAGAGTAGGACGCTGCCGAAAATTTTTTATATTACCCGGAATCATCATCAAATCGTATGAGATTCCGGGTTTTTTTTTGCTTTAATACGCGTTTGATTTGCCCCAAGTGCAGGGCGCTTTAATTGAAAACCACTGAGTTATCAAAAAAGTGTCAGGATTGTGAAGCGGCGGCGGCATACAGCGGATGGGATGTGTTACGAAAACGCAGTTTGACTTAAATGGAACTTTCTCGTAAAATTCAAAAAGCATTTTATCTATTTCCCACAATTGCTCGATGTCGCTCACAAAAGACTTTTTACGAAACCGTCAAAAGTTGGGTTTTGAAAATTCGGGTTTTTTAAAGGATGAATGTGGTCCCGATAAATTTAAAAACAAATATTGCTATTTGCCTGGCTGTGCTTTTGATGTTGGCGATGGTTTTAATTGGTTTTGTAATGATTATTACCGCACAAAAGGCCCTGGTCAGGTCGGAAATTTCAAGAGGATATGGCTTTATATCGGGAATCGAAACCGGTTTTATGATTTCTTCCAAATCGGAATATATTTTGGAGGATTCAGCTTTTCAGGCGGGTCTTCGAAAAATGTTAACCGATGCAGAAATTTCTTGTGCACTGGTTTTGGACAAAACTGAGAATCAAATATATTCGGACGGCAAAAACTGTGAGCTGCACGACGAACTCGAATCATTCGCCGGTCAGACAATCCAGACAGGATTGAAAACAACCCGATTTTTCGGTTCCACCTGGGGGGTTTTCTGGAGGCAAAGCCGGGATCTGATGATAGCGGCGCCTTTGTTTCAGAAAGGACGCGTCGTTGGCGCATGCAGCATTGTTATGCCGCTTGCGGGAATATATAAAGTTTTGAGACGGACGCAATATGTATTGTTAATATACCTCTTTGTCAATACGGTTGTCTTTACGATCATCGGTCTTTATCGATTGTCAAGAATTACCGTAAAACCTTTGCAGAGATTGGTGAAGAGAGCTGAAGCATATAAAGAAGAAGATGAGATGTTCTTTCTTTATGAAGCAGAGGAAAACGAGTTCAGTAAATTATCCAAGGCGCTGAACAGGATGCTGCAACATATCGCCGAGGATAAAGAAAAGCTTCACGCTGCGGTGATGTTCCTTGAGAAGGCCAATGTTGATTTAAAAAATGCTCAAAAAGATATGATCGGAGCAGAAAAATTGGCCTCCGTCGGGCGATTGTCTGCAGGAATTGCCCATGAAATCGGCAATCCAATCGGTATTATTGTTGGCTATCTTGAATTGCTTAAAAGGAATGATATATCAGATAATGACAGAAAGGAATTTTTTAAACGTACAGAAAATGAAATCAATAGAATCGATACGATTATCAGACAACTCCTTGAGCTTTCAAAGCCTTCGGCCCAAGGTTTGAAAATTGTTTCGGTAAACGCGATCATCCAAGAAACGGTCGATTCTTTCAAGTTTCATCCTTTGATGTCAGATATTGATTTGGATTTCAAATTTATGGCGGAATGTGATACGGTTATGGCGGATCCGAACCGGTTGAGGCAGGTTTTTCTGAATTTAATTATTAATGCTGCCGACGCAGTCTCGTCGAATAAAAATCATTCAATAGGAAAAATATCTATTATCAGCGAGGTTGTACCCGGCATCCAGGCTGAATCGACGGATCATCCGAACATGTTGAAAATAGAATATATCGACAATGGCCCGGGGATTGCTGAAGAGAATCTTGGAAATATTTTTGACCCTTTTTTTACGACCAAAGGGCCTGGAAAAGGAACCGGCCTCGGTCTTTCCGTTTGTTTCATGATTGTTGAAGGGATTGGCGGGAAAATCAAGGCAGACAGTAAAGAAGGAAAAGGCACGATCATAACCATCTACTTACCATTGAATGTTGAACGGAATTCATGAGAATAGAGTCAAAATTTGAGCAATGAATAAAAAAACGGCAGCAGATAATACGTTATCCCAAAAACGCTTATTGATTATAGATGATGAAGAGAACATGCGCCACATGCTGTCCTCATTACTTAAAAAATCGGGCTACCGAGTCGATACGGCATCCAATGGGAAAGATGCTTTAGAGATGGTCGATCAGACGTTATACGATTTTATCCTCTGTGATCTTAAGATGCCTGATATCAGTGGAATGGAATTTTTTGAAATTGCACGGGACAAGCTTTGGGCCACCACAGTGATCATGATGTCGGCATACGGCAGCATCGATATCGCAGTTGAAGCCATGAAGAAGGGAGCGTATGATTTCATATCGAAGCCGTTTAAATCCGATGAAGTTCTTCTTACCCTTAAAAAGGCGGAAGAACGAGAGAGTTTGAAAAGGGAGAATCTTTGGCTTAAAGAACGAATTCGAAAAATTCAAGAAAATTATCATTTCGGAAATATGGTGGCTAAAAGCAAGGCGATGAATGCTGTATTCAAGCTGGCCGAAAAAGTGGCCCAATACAATACCACGGTATTAATTTATGGAGACAGTGGAACCGGAAAAGAATTGATTGCAAAGGGGATTCATTTTGCAGGAAACCGGGGAAAAAAGCCGCTGGTTCCTGTCAACTGTGGCGGAATCCCTGAAAATTTACTAGAAAGCGAGCTTTTTGGATATAAAAAAGGCGCTTTTACAGGGGCGAACAGCGACAGAAAGGGGCTTTTTACAGAAGCGGACGGCGGTACGATTTTCCTCGATGAAATCGGCGAATTGCCCCTTTCTCTGCAGGTAAAGCTCCTGCGTGTACTCCAGGAGAGTGAAATCAGAGCGGTCGGTGATTCAAAAATAAAAAAAATAGATGTTCGTGTTATTGCTGCTACCGCTAAAAACCTTAAAGATGAAGTAAAAAAGGGAACCTTTCGCGAGGATCTGTTTTTCAGACTGAATGTGCTGCCGATCATGCTGCCGACGCTCAGGGAAAGGCCGGAAGACATTCCTCTTTTAAGCCAACATTTTATTGACCGGTTCAATGTCAGTCTTAATAAGGAAATAAACGGAATAGCACCGTCAGCCATGTCCCTTCTTCTTAAGCACAACTGGCCGGGAAATGTCAGGGAACTTGAAAATGTTATTGAAAGGGCCGCGGTGCTTACCGAAAATACAATCCTCTTGCCGGAAAACTTTCCGTCTGAATTGGGCGAAGAATCAAAAATGGGCAAGATGGACGATTGGTTCGATGGATACTCGCTGAAGGCCGCCCAGAAAATTCTGGAAAAAAAACTCATCACCAAGGCGCTTAAAACAACAAACGGCAATCGCACGCACGCCGCAAAGATTCTTGAAATCAGTCATCCTTCCCTGTTAAGTAAAATCAAGGCTTACGACATTAACCTTTAGGTAGTTTCCATCCATAAATGGCCCTTTTCCGCAAAAGAGTTACACCATCATAGAAAACAGGAGCATTAAAATGGAAGACATTGGTGCGGCTCAACATCTCCTCAAGAAGATTTGCGGTTCAAAAACCGGAAACCTGGCTTTTGATAAAATACTGCCAATCATTGAAAGATTTCCGCCTCGAAAAGGCCGGGGAAAGGGATATTTTTCCCAGGAAGATGTATTTTTGATCACCTATGGCGACACATTGAAGAACGAGGGAGAATATCCTTTAGATACATTATATACGTTTGCCCTTCGCCATTTTAAAGACGTTTTTTCAACCATACATATCCTGCCGTTTTTTCCATTTTCTTCGGATGATGGATTTTCGGTGATCGATTTTTTCACGGTGAATCCCGAGCTTGGGACCTGGAAAGATATCCGTCGACTGGGCAGGGAGTTTCAGCTGATGTTCGATCTCGTGCTCAATCATGTTTCGGCAAAGAGCATGTGGTTTCAAAACTATTTGGCGGAAAAACCAAACTATGAGGACCTCGCCATCGAGGTCGATCCTTTAACCGATCTGTCTTTAGTGACTAGGCCCCGATCATTACCGCTTTTAACTCGATTCAAAAAAACTTCCGACGAACCTGTGAATGTTTGGACCACCTTCAGTGCAGATCAGATCGATCTCAATTACAAAAGCCTGGAAGTTCTTAAACAAATGGTAAAAGCCCTTCTTTTTTATGTGGAGCAAGGGGCGACCTCTATCCGTCTTGATGCCGTCGCGTATATTTGGAAGGAAATCGGCACAACCTGCATTCATCTGCCTCAGGCGCATCAAGTGGTTCAACTTTTTCGAAGCGTATTGAACCTTGTTGCACCGGACGTTCTACTGATTACCGAGACCAATGTACCCCATTATGAGAATATGAGTTATTTCGGAGATGGGCACAATGAAGCACAAATGATTTATAATTTTACGTTGCCGCCGTTGCTTTTTTATACGTTTGTCCTAGAAGATTCAACGGTACTGTCCGAATGGGCCAAAGATTTGAAGGTAACGTCTAATAGTAATACGTTTTTCAATTTTACGGCCTCCCATGACGGAATCGGCGTACGTCCGCTGGAAGGGATTTTACCCCAAGCCGAAATCGACAAATTCATCGATGTTGTGAAAAAGAATGGTGGAAGGGTTTCCTATAAAAGAAATCCCGATGGTTCCGACAGTCCGTATGAGTTGAATATTACCTATGTGGATGCCATGTTAACTCCTGGGGTCACAAAAAATTCTTGGCATGCGCAAAAATTTTTGGCTTCTCAGTCAATTCAGTATGCGTTGCCCGGGGTCCCCGCTACATATATTCACAGTGTGCTCGGTTCCAGGAACTGGGAAGTAGGCGTTCGGCAGACTCAAAGAGCCAGAACCATCAATCGGGAAAAATTGCAGGTTGATGACGTGTTGTCCCAACTCAAGGATCCTGAAACCCTTCGCTTTCAGATATTTTATAGGTATATTGAAATGATCAAAACCAGGAGGAAACAGCCTGCTTTTCACCCGAACGCCGATTTTGAGATACTGGGAATCGATCCTCAAGTGTTTGTCATTGCAAGGTATGCTGAGAATCAAGAACTGTATGCCGTCACCAATATTTCATCCAAACTGGTAACAGCTTCGTTATCGAGCGCCGGAGTTCCTGTGCGGATGAGAGACGTCATTACCGGCGAGATTTTCCGTACAGATGCATTAAAGTTGAATCCCTATCAATTTTTATGGCTCAGTACAATGGGCAATTAAAAGGGTTTTAGGGATAAAGTTAAATCCGGCGCTTATTTTCCGTTAATCTTGTCCCTCAATTTTCCTGAACATTTGAACGTAACCACTTTACGTTCTTTCAACATCAAGTCGTCGCCGGTGGCAGGATTGCGGCCTCTCCGTTGTTTTTTTTGCTTCACACAAAATTTTCCAAATCCAGAAATCAGGACATCTTCATTCTTCTCCAGCGCACTTTTAATAATTTCCAGAAAAGATTCGATGATTTCCACAGATTTTTTCTTGGTAAAACCCAGATCGTGTATACTTGAAACAATATCATTTTTAGTTAATGCCATGGCGCCTCCTTAAATTTTTTTTATTCAATACCGTTATATTTACGAAAGTTAATCATTACTTTGCTTTGAATCATCGTTCTTGGCCGGATCGAGGGTTTCAATTTTTTTTATTATGTTATGAACATTTTTCACGATTTTATTGATTTCGCATTTGAACTTTATGTCGTCTGGATCGTTCATTCATCTGCCTCCTTATCATTGGTCTATCTCTTATCGGTATGTCAAAACGGATATGTATGTCAAGACGATTGAAGAAAAAATATTATTCAACGGGCTAAAATACAAGCATTATTTGAGATTTTCCATAATAAATCCAACATCGACTTTACACAGGGATTTTTTTCGGCAATAATTCTTCTGCCATGTCAAAGTGGTTGCCGATATCGTATCGTAAATCCAGCCGGTTCCCTTCAGGGTTTTCGCGGGGGATGACCCTTATTTTACCATTTTCAAAGGCCGTCAATACTTTCCTGCGAAGCCGTTCAGCCGCTTTTGATCTGCTTTCTCCGGGTTTGACGGTTGCATTGACATTGCAATAGGCGACACGGCTGCCATCGGATTTGAAAACGCCCTCTTCGTCTGAATACGTCATGGCAGATGGAATAACCTGGATCTTTTTTTTGTTCAGGTAGCCAAAATCGATATGGACTGGTTCCCCCTTGGTGCAGGACCGCGGGTATCCCTTCTGGCCTTGGGGGCCGCCGGATCCGGTAACTAGAGCCGTACAGATGGATATCTGGTCAGACCTTATTTCGGGGGTGACGGTATCCAAGTTTCCTTGAAGTGTGGCCTTGATTAAGGGGCCCAGGTTTCTTATTCTGCGGACAATCGGCTGCCATTCAGGTTCCGGAGGCCGAATATTTATCTCACAGACGCGAATCCTCGTTGGGGCCATATTGCCGTCAAACGATAAAAAGCAGCCGGGGTATACCAGGCAGGGACGTAACATGTTTTGTTCTTTCAAGGCTTTTATCAGCGGCTTAACAATATCTTCGGCCGCCATTTCCAGCAGACCGGATGTTTCCATGGGATGGGGTGAAATGCTGCCCATTCCGCCGGTAATCGGATTGTTCTTACTGGCAGGTCCAGGGAATCGCTCCGGATAATCCATGGAGGTGGGAAGGATTTGGAAATTTTCGTTTTTATCGATCAAAATATTAAATGAAATTTCGACGCCGGACATCCTCGACTCGATAAGGAGCGGCCATTGGGATTTTTTCCCCAGGAATCGTTTATAATTTTTCCCATAATCGTTAATTAACGTGTCATAGACCTCTTTGACTTCCCATGCGTTCAAAATAATCCGGGAACCTTTCCCGCCGGCACTATACGGATACTTCAGCACTGCGCCGCCGTATTGGTCGATGAGAGCCAGACACGCTTTGGAAACCTGTGCATAGTCTCTGGCATCAACTTCATACCATTTGTCGGCAACAGGAACACCATATTCACGGCAAAGATGTTTACACGCGATTTTGTCGCCTTCAATAAATGAACTTTTGCGCGTAAATCCCAAAATGGAATCGAGAAAACCGGCTTCCTCCAATTCATCAACCAAACCCTCGAGCAATAAATCTTCAGGCATTGGAACAACACAGTCGATGGATCCGTTTTTTAGGGCCTCAATTATAGCAGCGGCATATGCCCCTTTTGAATTGTCTGTTGTGGATAAAAATTTTATTGGCCACTGCATTATCTTTGCGAACGGGGGCATAGACGGCATCCCCCGAATAACGACGCCTTGAAAATCATCCTGATGGTTTTCACTTGTTGCCGTTGAAGTGATCAAGGCACTTAAAAGCGTTCTTGCGTCGGTTCCGGCAAATCCTATTTTATAACTCACGACAACTCCTTTTTATTTTGGTTATAGGTGTACGATAGTGATCGCAAAAAAACCGGATCACCTGAATGCTTGAGGATATGTTTTTTTCAACAGGTTAAAGTGCGAATTGCAGGGGGCATAAACGCCGGTTGCACAATGATCCGAATTGGGCTATAGCGGTCCAAAAAAGCACCTTATTTTTGGGGCACCAAAAGTAAAGCACTTATCCGTAAAATTGCCAAAACCCCCTAAGAATAAGGTGGAGCCGACGGGCGGATTCGAACCGCCTACCTGCTGATTACGAATCAGCTGCTCTACCAACTGAGCTACGCCGGCGTAATAAAAGGACAACTACTTTGTTTATGGATCAAAATCAAGAAAAAATATCATATGGATGCATATCTGATATAATTCCTGACAGGGACCGCAGTATTGAATGCACGGGGGTGTCCGGATCTGAAAAAGCCTATCTGGTATCCCGGTTATACGCACAGCACCCGGCGCCTGTTGTCGTTATAGCGCCTTCAGAAAAAGAAGCGGAAACCCATTTAGAAGATCTGCGTTTTTTTTCAGAAAAGCTCCGGCCGCCCATGGTTTATTTTCCAGCATATAATATTTTACCATTTAAGTCCCTGTCCTATCACAATGAAACAGCAGCAAGGCGGATCAGATCACTGTATCAGCTGATCGTCGGTGATGTGCCACAGATTGTGGTTACTACCGTATCTGCTATTCAGCAGAAAATCATACCCAGACAACAACTGTGTGATTATGCAGAACTTGTTATGGTTGGAGAGGATATCGATCGCGACGCCTTGGTTAAAAAACTATTGTCCGGCGGCTATGTTCGATCAGCGATTGTTGAGGAACCCGGAGACTTCTGCATCAGGGGCGGTATTCTGGACATTTTTTCCCCGCTTTATTCAGACCCGATCAGGATCGAACTGTTTGGGGAAACCG
>JAFCZV010000440.1 GCA_019314155.1 Deltaproteobacteria bacterium | reverse complement strand
TGTTGTTCTTTCAAGGAAGCTTACAGAGCTTGGTATTTATCCTTCAGTTGATCCTCTTGACTCAACTTCAAGGATTCTTGATGCTGCGTATATCGGAGAAGAGCACTACAGAGTCGCTCGAGAAGTACAGCAGATTCTTCAGAAATACAAAGAACTGCAGGATATTATCGCAATTCTTGGTATGGACGAACTTTCAGATGAAGACAAGATTACTGTTGGGCGTGCAAGAAAGATTCAGAGATTCCTGTCACAGCCTTTCCACGTAGCTGAAGTATTTACCGGTAAACCTGGAAAATACGTAAAGATTGAAGATAATGTAAAAAGCTTCGCGGAAATTATTGACGGAAAACATGATTCTATTCCGGAACAGGCTTTCTATATGGTAGGCGGCATTGAAGATGTTCTTGAAAACGCTAAGGAGTAATGCCAATAAGTTTACAAGGAAATAAAAATGGTTGGAAATATTAGATTAGAAGTGGTTACCCCTGAACAGTATGTCGTTGACGAGGAAGTCCAGATCGCGGTGGCGCCCGGCAGCTTAGGAGAGTTTGGTGTGCTAATTGGCCACACGCCGTTTTTGACAACCCTGAAAACAGGCACGATGCATTATACGGATGACAAAGGGGTTGAAAAATTTGTTTTTATCAGTGGTGGGTTTGCAGAGGCATTGCCTGATAAAGTTACCGTACTGGCAGAATCTGCTGAACGGCGAAAAGATATCGACGTTGATCGTGCCAAATCTTCCATGGAACGCGCTCAACAGCGTTTGGCACAAGAGAAAGCCGAAGATATCGATTTTAACAGGGCCAAAGCAGCTCTTGAAAGGGCTTTGTATCGTATTAGGGTGGCTGAAACGCGATAATAAGTGTCTTTATTGTATCGGAATTTGACTTCATAACCTGAATTTATCCCTGAAAAGGGGATCGGTGATCTCATCTTTTTGTTTTGAGGGCAGACCCATTATAAGGTTTGCCCTTTTTTTTGTAGATTCTCGTTAAAGATCGACATATAATGATTAGAGGCCGTTTCAAAACCTCCCCTTTGTGGGCTTGAGCCTTTTGAAACGCGCCGCAGCGCTATGTGCTTTTCGGCAAAAGACTCAATAATCACTCACCGGAAGGTTTTGAAACGGCTATCACCCAATTTTTCATAATGATAGTTAATACTGAATTTTAAAAAATACATGGTAAATATCGAAAGAGAACCGGCTGTAATCATACTTGCGGCAGGCCAGGGAACCCGCATGAAATCTCCGAAAGCCAAGGTGCTTCACGAGATACTGGGCAAACCCATGGTGATGTATGTTGTGGAGACCGCCCAAAAAATTGCGGGTGAGAACGTGGTCTTGGTTATCGGAAGTCAGGCTGAAAAAGTTCGAAGTGTGGTGTCAGAAAATACCGATATTATCTTTGCCGTGCAAGAAGAACAGCTCGGAACGGGTCATGCTGTTTTGTCCGCACTACCTTATCTCCCTGATAACACGAAGGAAGTGATTATTTTGTGCGGTGATGTTCCGTTAATTTCTTATGGAACGTTAATGCGGCTTTTTGAAGATCATTTTAACGCCAAGCGTGATATATCGGTATTGGCCGTTGAACTCGATAACCCCAAGGGATATGGAAGGATTCTCTTTGATGAAAACCGCCGGTTATTGGGGATCGCAGAGGAGGCAGACGCTTCAACGGAACAAAAGAGAATAAAAACCATTAATACAGGTATTTATTGTGTGAGAAAGACGTTCTTATTGGATTCGTTGAAACAGGTAAAATCGGATAATGTTCAGGGTGAGTTTTATCTAACGGATGTTGTTGAAATCGGATATAGGGAAGGACGGGTTGCCGGCGTAATGGTTGGCGACGATTGGGAGGAGACCGTTGGGGTCAACAATCCACAAGATCTTATTCGGGTAGAAAGTATTATGCGTTACAGGATGCGGAATAGGTCTTGACTTTCGGTGATATGTGAGATTATATTAAATTAATATTATTGTGAGGTGTAAGATTGGATAATGAATTTATTGTAGGACAATTTGAGGAAATTGAGAAAAAAGTTGAAAAATTGATCGATGTTTTAAAGTCGCATGAAACGACTAACTTAGAACTTAGCAATAAAAACAGAAGGTTAGAGGAAGAACTTCAGGGTAAAAATGAGGTTGAAAGCAATTATTCGCAAGAGAGAGCCTTGATCCGGTCAAAGATTGACAGTCTTTTGGTCAGACTAGAGGATGTTACGGAATCTGGGTTGTGACTGTAAGGGAAGGTTTTGGAAAGGTAAAAGAGATAATCATTGGAACAACTTGTAACGATAGAGCTTTTTGGTCAACCTTACACATTTAAGGCGGAGTCCAATGTGACCCATGCCAAAGAGGTTGCGGATTGTCTGGTCAAAGAGGTGGCCAGAATCGAGAAAATAAATCCGAATCAATCATCTGGCACTAAACTTACCACTTTGCTCTTGGCCGCACTTAACATAGCCAATGAAAATGTTGAATTGAAAAAAAGTCATTCAGATTTGTTAAGTAATATTTCTAAAAGGTCGGCGAATCTGATA
>JAFCZV010000439.1 GCA_019314155.1 Deltaproteobacteria bacterium | reverse complement strand
GAAGGTGCTTAATAATATCATAGGGTGATTGATACATTACGATTCCGTGCCTCAATCTTCATTTGCGAAAATTCAAGATTTCTAACCGAAATGGAACAAGGGGATATCTTGCCAAAACAACAACCAGAAATCAATTCATGCTGATTACATATATCTAAAAATTGGTGAAAAAGCAAAGGGACCAATCTCGTCGAATGGATTTGCCCAAAATGCGGCGTATTAGCTAACACAGACCTCAATGGCCAACGGAAAAATCGCATGTCTTCTCTGTTTAAACACTCATCTACCAATATTTTGTTACGAAAAATCAGAATCGATCAATTTGGGTTTAAGAAACACCTAAAAAGCCAGAATAGGCATGTTTAGCCAGCCACTGAAGTGAAAAAGTTAGGGAACTGGAATAGTGGTTGACCTGGAAGTTGCAGGTGGAAAGGCAATTCGGACTACAGTTTTGCTTTAGACGGGTCAATCTGTCTGGGTCAAATTTGTGGCCCTCATATATGTTCCCCCAGTCTTCATCGGTTCCATACAGTTCCATGCAGGGGGTAAAACTGCCATCCAGTCGGATTATCATGGAGGACTTGCCAGCGAGACAGGGCCAAGACGGGAGCCGGCGACGAATAAAAAGCTTCATGGCGCTCAAATGCTCCACCGAGTTGACCATGATATATCCTTCTATGTTTTTCTGAATCAGCCAATCGACAAGTTCATCAACCGCCTGAAACTCCGCTTCCGTAATCCATGCGCCGTCCTGTTCATATTTGAAATGTTCATATTCAATCTGTGGCGGTTCATTAATATGATAATCCGTTGCTATACCGTACTCATGGGCAATTTTAGTGAGCGTTTTAACATCTTTCAAATTGTGTTTGGTGATGTTAATATTAAAGAAGGTAATGTATTTGTATTTCTTTTGTTGTTTTACCAGATATTGGAACTGAGAATTGATACGATTTAAGTATTTGGGCATCCCTTTATAATGATCTATGGTATCGACGGCAAGGTTGATGACAGATATCCCTGCTTTTCCGATTTCATCAATAAACGCATTGTTCATAAGAATGCCGTTTGTGGGGAGATATACAAAAAAACCTTTTCCCACCGCATATCGCGTTAACTCTATTAGGAAGTCTTTGCGCATTAAAGGCTCTCCACCCATATAAGCCAACACTCTGCAACCAACGGATTGGAGCCAATTTACGGCATCTTTTGCCACTTGCAAGGTCATCCCTTCTATGTGTTTGTGCCGGCTATAACAATAATGGCAGTCGAGATTACAGTTGAGATCCGTGTAAAGAAATGAAAGGAGCGGTTTAAATTTATCAGGTTGGATGCGTGATTTTATATAAGGGATAAACCAGCTTCGATAGGCCCGGGTAAAATTATGAACCTGATACCGCTTGTTATGCGTCTTATTGTGATAACGACGGCTTGAAAGTTTCCATTTGGACCAATAATCAGAAAATTTTGATTCTTTAAATGTTGCCAACATTATATAATTCTCGATAGCTTATATAGATAAAGATCTGTTAATAATAATCCCATTCTGGATCAGATGGAATAGAGGATAATCAATAGAAGACCAAGATTAAAGCAGGAAGTACGAATCGAGAGCAGGGTTAGCAGAATAAGAGTTGTTAAACAATGGAACCGAAGTTGAGAAAGAGGCCAGATTTTACAGGAAGTTCAACATTTGTACGATATTATAAGGAAGTTTTCATGTCAAAGGAAAATCTGTTCGGAAACACAATATATCGAAATCAGGTGAATGGGGTGAAAGTTGTGTTTACTTGCCAAAAGCTCAAGTTGAAGCACCTCAATTCCAAGTACATATATCGTATTTGTTACAAAATTGCAAAAAAATGTCAAACCCAGCGAAATAAGTTTGCCCTTATTAAAAAACGATATCACAGGTTCTGAACCCACGGTTAAGATTTTGGATACATAGCAGAAACATGCAATCGGTACTTCAAAAAAAATGTACCTTGAAAATGATAATCCTCAGCTTTGCAGCGCTATTTAGTTCTCAATACTTATACATCTTTTTAATTCTCAAAAAGACTTTAGAATTGGTCAATTTCTAACTTAAAAAGTAGCGCAACATTTTGGGGCAGGTTACGTTTCATTATTTTCGATCTTCCTCTATAGGAACACAAAGAATTGGCCGACTCATGAATCTCAGAACTCTCTCGGTGGTGCTACCAAAGAAAATAGTTTGCATGTCTCCCGAATTACCTCGGTTTCCCATAATGATCATGTCAACTCCGGTTTCAACGGCTTTTTTATTGATCTCAAGAAAAGGTATCCCCTCGCAGATCAATTTTTTAATAGGTTCATCTTCCATACCCTCAGCACGGATAAAGTCCTTTAAGCTTTTTTTGGCTTGAAGAAACAATGTTTTCTTAATATCTTTTTTTGTTCCTATTTGGCTGTTTACTATCTATTACATGCATGACCAGAATTCGATCTGGCTTTCGCCCCATAATAGACTTTGCCATCCTTAAAGCCCGAGCGGAGTATGGTGAGAAATCAACCGCTACAAGAACCTTAAATTCTTTCGTTTCTGTTCGTTCGTTATCTCCTTTTTCTATAACCATTGCTACGCACTCCTTTTTCTGTAAATGGTCTCAAATATCATCGAATAGATTTGGGCATTGAAGTGTGAGTGGTGGCCATTTAATTTTCGGTCAAAGGTTATAGTTTACTTTTCATAGTCCTCAATTTAAATAAGCCAAATTTCGTTGTAATATACAAGTGATAGTCTGAATTTACTATTGTCATAGCTTGCCATTAGCACATCCTGAAATTAATTTGTGTTTGTTACATATATCATAAAAACGCAAAGGGCAAACCCTGTCAAAAGGATTGGCCCTTATTAAAAAACGATATCACAACAATTGTAAGGCCTCAAAAACTTGTGATTTATAGCAGAAATATGCAATCGGGAATCGTTACATGTTTGTTGGAGATATCTGTATTCTAACGCCAATAATGAGCCGTGCCGGTTAAGAAGTACTGCCACCTAAAATGATAACTATTTCCATAAAAGGTAAATCTTTCAAAACGCCTAGTTCCAGGCATCTGCTCAATTATTTTGTTAGCTCAGACTCTTTGTCCACTATCACGAGGATCTTATCCATTCCTATTCATATAGCAGGTTTCATTCTGTTCTTGGTTTGATGGGTAATCCCTGCAGACTTGTGATCTAGCTTCATATACCACACAAGAATATGTGCCATCATCTCTATTCAGGAAGATACAATCTCCATTTTCTCTGAATTTCAGGAAACGCCCTTCTCCCTCTGTTCCTATCGGATTCGCAAACATGTTAGAATGAAGTCCGGTGAAGTCTTCTAGTGCTTCAATCTCAGGTTGAGACAACTTTGCAAAGGCAAAGTGCCTGCAACACTTCGCACATTCCCTGCATATTTTGCCTGTCATAGTAATCGTCAGGTGTTTCTTGTCCAAATGCAGACCCCTATAGTTGAGCAACGGTCTGTTCACATGCCGGTGTGTAGCGACAGCGGAACACCGGTCAATGTGAAACAGAATGTTAGATTTAGACGACTTTATTCATATCAATTTTTAAGCCAGCAGCTTTCATCTCTTTTGCAATTTTAAGCTGCCATCCATTTGAATCGTCAAATGGAACAAATAGCACTCCAAGATAATCTGATGGTATTTCTACAGTGCCTTTGTGCAATGCACACACGTTCTCACGCTTTAGTTTACCTATAAAATAGCCCAATTCTAAAATTACATTTTGCCTCGCTCTGTCCTTGAGGCTAACCTCATTTTTCTTCCTTCCTTCATCATCTGGAGTCAGTAATACGATCGCATATCCAACCTCAGCGAACGCTTCAAGTTTCTCAATGATAGTTCTGCCAGCGCTTACCTGCTCATGCAGAATAATTGGTGTTAGTTCAAGTTTTTCTATAAACCTCGCAACTGTTTCTCGTGCAGCTTCATCGTGACCATGAACAATAAACACCTTTTTATTACTTTTGGCTGTTTTGGGAAATTCATGTGATCCTTTTTCAAGCAGCGGTGAATCAAGCAAAGATAATGCATTACCGAGAAGAAGCCTAATTTTATTAACAAAAACTGAATTACTATGATATGTTTTTGATTCCTCTTCAATCGTATTATATTCCATGAGCAAATCTGAGAAAACCGATAGGTTAGAAGCAGAAAGCTGATTTAGCAGCGCCTTTGATTCAATCTTCCAAGCGCCGAAACTCTCGAAATCAAAATCTTCGTCTGTCACTTTTCCATGATTTCGATCTTTATCAAAATGACTTATCGAAGGGGCTATCACAGTGGCTTCATTAATAAGCCTCTTTAATATCGATTTTATATCAATCTTTTCCATATTATTTTCCATCTCAAGAATCTAGTAATTATACAGTTCTGTTTATCATGTAAATTGTAATGATATACAGAAAGGTTTTAAAATGTGATGTCTTCAAATTCCATATATCTTGCCAGTATACAAAACCAGATCTTATTGCAGATATCAAATGAGATGGTAGTCAACCAAAGATTGTCTGTTGACAAATAAGGAATCTAAAGGGAAAATCGGTGTGTTTAATTGCCACTCCGCACCGGCAAGACCCGGGTGGGGCCGGAGTAGGACTGACGGAGCCAGTACACATTGCCGTAGGTGAAATTGAAGCGAGCAGCAACAACTAGCAGCTGAAGTGCCTATTAGTTTAGTAACATGGTAACCTCGCTTGTTTTTTTCTTTAGGATCATAGAGACCTGCGAGTTCAACTATAGTCGGCATCCGCCAGTCGGGATGGCCGCCACCCCTGTAATTTTGGCAATAAGAACGGGCGGTTTTCCAGTTTATGTGACTTCCATTGTCCTTTGCCGCCCACATTAGGCCGGTTCTAGTGTCGGTAACAGTGCCGTCACCGTGGTTTATAAAGCGGTCCAATGCCATGGCGGGCATAACAAAAAAGCCAATAAGTACAAAGATACCAGCCGACACAATAATTTTTTGA
>JAFCZV010000438.1 GCA_019314155.1 Deltaproteobacteria bacterium | reverse complement strand
TGCAATGGATAGTTGAGGTCTCAAGTTCCGAAGCATTCGGATAATACTGACAGCGGTTTTCCAGTCAGGAACCGTAACCACAGCCATACAGACCTCTTTAATACCGGCATGTATCAAAACCTCTTCATTTGCAGCATCGCCCAAATGAATTTTAATTCCAATTTGTTGTGCGACCTTCCGGCTATGAGGATTCACATCAATGACAACGGGCTCCAACTGTCTCTTTATCAAAGTATGAACGACTTGAAGGCCGGCAGGACCCAATCCCACTACCAAAACCTGATTGTTGGACATCACAGCATCGGAATGAACATAAACGTCAGTTTTTGAGACGCGGCGCGAAAGTCGTGAAAATAAACGATTGGAAAGAGGGACCGCAAACGTCACCATATAAGGTGAAGCGAACATGAGCACAATGATCACAGATAATATCAAATCAAAGGTATCGCTATCCAGAATGCCACCTCCACGAGCTATGGCGGCCAGCACAAAGGAAAATTCTCCGATTTGCCCCAGAGTAATCCCCGTGGCAAGAGCTTGGCGATTGTCAAGGCTAAATATGCGACCTACACCGTAAATGATGGCTGTTTTAAGAGTAAAAATAAACACCGCCACCATGGTAATCCAATGCATATGGGTAATAAACCAATGGGGTTTGATCAACATGCCTATCGAAGCAAAAAATAAGGTCACCATAATGGTGCGAAGTGCTCCGATGTCGGCACGGATCTGAGTTGCAAAAGGCGATTCTCCCAATAGCATACCTGCTACAAAAGCTCCTAAAGCTGGAGAGATGTGAATGGCATGGGATGCCCAGGCAGCACCCAGCCCAACGACAGTGGCAAGCAAAACGCTCAACTCTCGATTGGCAAAAAGTGCTTTGCCAGACAAAAGCGAGGGCACCACACGATATAACATAAGATACAAAATTGCTGCTAACCCGACTATGCTCGCGATAATCTTGAGCATATGCATGGCAATGCTTATCTCTGGAGCTGTGGATGTAAAGAGGCTGACCATGAGAACAAGTGGAACAATGGCAATGTCTTGTAACAGAAGGATTCCCAAACAGGATCGTCCGCGCACCGAATCAATTTCTGCACGATCTACCAACACACGCAAGACCACAGCTGTGGAGCTTAAGGCCACAATGGCACCCATGGTAATGGCTTGGGAAAAGGTTACCAGAGTGACCATGACCAACGTTACGAGTGCTACGGTAGCAATAACCTGAATCGTACCTCCGACAAAGGCAATGCGGCCCATCTTTCGGAGATAACTAAAAGAAAACTCCAGACCAATAGAAAATAACAGCAAAGAGACACCTATTTCTGCGACCTGGTTGACGGCAGAGGTATTGAACAGCAAAGGCCCTACGATTGTACCTGCCAGAAGATATCCAACAATGGGACTTTGACGAAGGTGCTGGGCCAAAGCACCCAAAAAAAATGCACCTCCCAAAAGGATCACTATTTCCATCAAAAAGAACCAAATATCCATCTTACCTCCATTTGTTAGATGAAGCAGTGGAAGTCTTTTGGAGGGTGGAAAATTTTAAGACTTCGTATGGAAGCTTCAATTTCCGAAAAGTAAAGATAACCGAAATCATAAAAAGTACAGATCACTTGCCAAAACAACAAGCTGACTACATATATCGTATTTGTTACAAAAATGCAAAAAAAGCAAACCCAGTGAAACGGATTTGCCCTTTTTAAAAGGCGCTTGCTAAAATGAAATGATAAGATTACCTTAACCTGAAGATAAAATGACCGCTTTAAGAATAGAATGCAGGTCCTTATGCTCTATCGAAAAGCGGACTGGCCTTATGAGGCCCGGTACTGGAAGGAAAAACACGGCTTTCACTGAAAAGAAATGGCCGATGATATTGTGCCTTTTTATCTGAAAAACAGTTGTTTTTTGGTGGAATTTTAATTTAACTACCGGTTAAATAGCACATTCAAAATAACCCCTTCATGCAAGATTCAGGATATGTTTTGGTTTGTAACCATTTCGGAGAGTACCAAAATTGGAAAAATCCATCCAATCGCTGTTCATTATGATCATAACCGCGGGATTCTTTTTATTGTCTCCGGCGTGTTCCTCAACAACACCTTTGAAGAAATATGTCTGTAATGGATGGGTGGACTATAAGGGTATTCTTTCTGAAAAAACGGTTTTTTATGAATATATTGACACAATCGGTAACGTTGAAGCATCTGTTTTAACGAGTTGGACCCGGGAACAAAAACTTGCTTTTTGGATCAATGCCTATAACGCATTTACCATTCAGGCCATTATCGAGAGATATCCCATTAAAGAAAGAAGCCTGATCGGTCTCTTTTATCCTCAAAACAGCATCCTTCAAATTTCTGGAATCTGGTCCCGTTTAAAGTTTAAAGCAGGCAGGCAAAACCTGACGCTTGGGTATATCGAACACGACATTTTACGAAAGTCTTTCCATGAACCCAGAATCCATTTTGTCATCGCGTGTGCTTCCCGGAGTTGTCCGGACCTCAGAGCTGAAGCTTATCGGACGGACATCCTCGAAATGCAGTTCAATGACCAGACGTTTCAATTCATAAATAACCCCACTAAAGGAACTTTCTGGGATACCGCCAACAAACGACTGTATATATCTAAGATCTTCAAGTGGTTTAAAGAGGATTTCGAGAAAAAAAGCGGCATCCCGTATTCTTCAACAACATCACCAACAATTAATAATCCGTTGATCCGGTTCATCAGTCCGTACATTTTGGACGAAGATGTCAAAGATTCAATTGCCGACAACCAGAATATCAAGGTGTCATACTTACCCTATGATTGGCAATTAAACGACAAAGCTGAAAAACCTTGTACGGTCACCCAAAAGAAAATTGACATTGATGAATGAAAATTAATTTTTCAAAAAAGACGGTCTCTAATAAGGTTATTCCCTATATTTTTATTCTTATATTAGTGAATTGGCCTTCCATTGCGGGTTTGGGTGAGAAGGAAGCTGCTTTGTCGTTTAATGAATCACAATTATCGCAATTGAAAGATGGAGAGACTATAGTATATGTGCAGCGATCCAAGGGTCAACAGAAGGGAATGGTGGAAGCCCTGGTTCTGATCCATGCACCGGCGGAAACCATATGGAAAATAATGACGGACTGTCCAGGAGCTCCAACATTCGTACCCGGGCTTAAGGCCTGCAGAATTTTGGATTCAGGTAAGAACTGGGAAATCATTCGCCATGAGGTCAAATGGATATGGTTTCTACCCAGAATCTCTTATGTATTTCGAGCAGATTACCAAATAAACAGGCGAATTGACTTTGTTAAAATCAAAGGAGATCTTCGGGAGATGAAAGGGAGCTGGCATTTATTTCCTTTGGATGAGGCAGATCAAACCATTGTGCGTTACGAGGTGTATCTGGACCCCAGTTTTTTTATTCCACAATGGCTGGTAGAACGGTCGCTCATGATGGACCTTCCAGACATGCTAGGTGCTCTCCGATCAAAAGTTCAGAACAGTCTCTTGGATTGAAAACTCCATAAAACAACAATGGTGTTTAAGTAGAAAAATGATATCTATTATCATCCCGGTCCTCAACGAATCACAGACCATCGAGTCGAGCCTTTTTCGTCTCAGAAAGCAAATTGGACACCATGAAATCGTGGTGGTTGACGGCGGAAGCGATGATGAGACTCTCGATATCGTCAAAGCTTTCTCGGATGTAAAATGGCTGTGTTCGCCTGCGGGCCGAGGAAATCAGATGAACAAAGGCGCTGGGGCTTCCGAGGGAGATTTGCTCCTGTTTCTGCATGCAGATACCTATCTACCGTCAGGTGGTCTCTCCAGGATTGAGTCCGTCATGGCGCAGGAGGGAGTTGTTGCCGGTTCCTTTTCATTGAGTTTTGAAGAACCCAACTCACTTTTAAAACTATATGCCCTGTTCAGCCAAATAAACCATCTTCTTTTCACTTATGGAGATCAGGGTTTATTTATGACCCGACGCATCTATGAATTGATCGGAGGGTTTGAAGACATTCCCATCATGGAAGATGTAGAAATTCAAAAAAGGCTTAGGAAAATGGGGCGTTTTGTCAAAATTCGTCAACCGGTCGTCACTTCCGCTCGGCGATTTCTTACCTATGGCATCATCAAACAACAGGTTTTAAATATAGGTCTCGTATTCCTTTATCATGCAGGATTTTCTCCTTTTTGGCTTAAACGCTTTTATGTTTATCGTTCTTAACCATTCTCCGAATCTCACCACAAGCTTCTATTGACACAACGAAAAAAGGGTCTCCTTTTACGTGAAAAGGCCAGTAGTCTTCGCACAGGACATGGGCAAACCCAGCGAAACAAGTTTGCCCTTATTAAAAAACGATATCACAGGTTCTGAACCCACTGTTAAGATTTTGGATACATAGCAGATATACAAACCTGACGTGTAGGACAAATAGTTAATTTCTCATCACTTAAGCCCTGCCTTTCACATCGCACCCATTGAGAGCTCCAAGTCAGCCTTGTGCTTATAGGGTGCTTTCTTCTCCAAATATGCCACAGAAAACTTTGGGTTCACTCTTAGCATTTCTGCAGCTGTGGTGCGGACTTCTTCCATGCGGTCCGCTAAGCTGTATGCGATGGTCAGTCCTAGGAGGGAAAGCAAATGATCGGGAGTGCGTTTGAGGGCCTTCT